>DATHVY010000296.1:0-6633 GCA_035461045.1 Planococcus sp. (in: firmicutes) | reverse complement strand
GCCTCTTGGAATCCAGACGCTCCTGAAAACGGCTGCGCTTGGCCGGACTATTGAATTTGTGGATAGTTGTCCATCGACGCAGATCATCGCTCACCGAATGGCACAGGAAGGGACGCCTGACGGCACAGTCGTGCTGACTGAACAGCAGACAGCTGGAAGGGGAAGAATGGCACGGAAATGGGATTCTGCAGCAAAAAAGGGAATCTGGATGAGTGTTGTTCTTCGTCCGAAAGTCGCGCCTCAAAAAGCTCCTCAATTCACTTTGGTCGCTGCAGTTTCTGTCATTCGAGCGATTGAAGAAGTGACCGGGGTCATCGCTGAAATAAAATGGCCGAACGATATTTTGATCAAAGGAAAAAAATGCACCGGCATTTTAACGGAACTTCAATCGGATGCAGATGGTATACAAGCATTGATCATCGGCATCGGTTTGAACGTTAATCAGGATCCTCAGGATTTTGATGAAGAAGTAAGAGCGATTGCCACTTCGCTGAAAATGGCCAGCGGGAAAACGATCAACCGGCAGGAGCTGGTCGCTTCATTGCTTTATCACCTGGAGCAGTTTTCCAATATGTATATCGAACATGGCTTCGGACCGCTGAAACTGATGTGGGAGGGCTATTCGACCACAATCGGAAAAACAGTGCGCGCCCGGATGGCGACTCAAACCCTTGAAGGCCTTGCAGAAGGAATCACCAACGAAGGTGTATTGCTCTTAAGAACCCCGGATGGAACCCTTCATGAAATCTATTCCGCTGATATTGAGATGCAAAAGTGAAGCTTGGTTTTTTAATGGGATTTCTGATATAGTATCTTTAATGGGCGGTATCTTTACGGAACTGCACCGGTTTTTCATTTGACAATCTGAATATATCTGCCTTGATCCATTAGATGACAGGGACGGAGGAAACAAGACTTTAAATTTACTGTCCTTCTGTCTTTTTTTATGACAGAAGGATTTTTATGTGGTTTTTTGGCGAAAGGAGAGAAACGAGAGTGCAGACTGTGAACTCAATTGATGAGTTGAAAAAATGGGTACGGGAATCGAGAGGATCCGGTAAGACCATTGGATTGGTTCCTACCATGGGTTTTTTGCATGAAGGCCATTTATCCTTGATCCAAAAAGCGAAAGCGGAAAATGATCTAGTGCTGATCAGCATCTTTGTCAATCCAGCACAATTCGGACCTAATGAAGATTTTGACCGTTATCCAAGAGATTTTGAACGAGATCGAAAACTAGCAGAACAAGCGGGGGCCGATCTGATTTTTGCTCCTGATTCTTCTGAGGTCTATCCCCGTGAAAGTTCGATCAGCATAACGGCTGGAGCGATGGGAGAAGTTCTTTGCGGTGCAACACGGCCCGGCCATTTTGATGGTGTGCTAAAAGTTGTGGTTAAGCTGTTTCATATGGCTGAGCCGGACCGTGCTTATTTCGGACAAAAAGATGCACAGCAATTGGCCATAATCGAATCGCTGGTGGAGGATTTCAATTTTCCTATGGAAATTCGGAGAGGCGAGACGATCCGTGAAGATGATGGACTGGCCAAAAGCTCCCGAAACGTATACTTAACCGAAAAAGAACGGTTGGAAGCGCCAACGATAAAAAAAGCACTCGATCTCGGCAAGAACTTGGTTCTCAATCAAGAGGATCCGGTTCCTCAAATGACTGAACTTCTGAGAACACGCATATCTGGCAGGATTGATTATATCGAATTGCTCTCGTATCCGACCTTAGACCGAGAAATTAAGGAAGATGCAATTTTGGCTGTGGCAATTCAATTTGAAAGAGCCCGTTTAATCGATAATATAATTTTTAATGTAAAGGGGAACTGAAAATGTTGCGAATGATGTTGAATTCAAAAATCCACCGAGCTACTGTAACTGAAGCAGATTTAAACTATGTCGGGAGCATTACAATCGATCAGGATATCCTGGATGCTGTGGACATGTTGCCTAATGAAAAAGTCCATGTGGTCAATAATAATAACGGAGCCCGTTTTGAAACCTATATCATTTCCGGTCAAAGAGGAAGTGGTGTAATCTGTGTGAACGGAGCAGCGGCGCGTCTCGTACAAAAAGGGGACATTGTCATCATTTTAACTTACGGTTATGTGATGAATGAAAATGCAAAAGACCATAAACCGAAAGTAGCCATCATGGATGAAAAAAACAGCATCCGAGAAATGATCAGCTATGAACCTGAAGCAACGATCATGTGATCATTCGATTTTCGCTGGATAGTAAGACTTCGAATGGAACAACAGTAAACTGCCATGAACCCTAAAGTTCATGGTTTTTTTGTCGGCTTTTTGCGTTCCGCTTTACCTTGCTTCAAAAGCGGAAAAAGTTCTGATGTGTTACAATTTTTTACGAGAGTATCACCTTAGAAAGAGGGATTGTGATGAACATGGAAAAGTATGTTGTTGTTGATATCGAAACAACGGGCCACTCCCCTGCAAAAGGTGACCGGATTATCCAAATAGCGATGGTAACCCTTCAAAATGACATGATTATTGATACATATACTGAATTTATCAACCCGGAAAGCAAAATTCCAATGTTCATCCAGGATTTGACAAACATTTCCGATGCGGATGTTGCATCCGCACTGCCATTCGAAGCACATGCAGAGAACATCCATGCAAAGATGAAAGACGCAATATTTGTCGCCCATAATATTAATTTTGACCTGCCATTTCTGCAGAGGGAGTTTCAGCGTTCCGGCTTGCCCCTTTGGAAAGGAATTACGATGGATACGGTCGAGCTGAGTCGTTTGATGTACCCGACTGCGTTCAGCTTTAAATTACAGGATATAGCTTCTGAATTGAATATTCCTCTGGAAAACGCCCATCGCGCTGATGATGATGCGTTGGCAACAGCGCAAATCTTTTTAAAAGCAAAACGGGATATGGGCCAATTGCCATACGAAACCTTGGCACTGCTGCATAAACGATCATTTCAGCTGAAATCGGATTTATCCCGGCTTATCTTTGAAATGACTCAGGAGAAACGAGATAAACAGCTTGAACAGCATCACCGCTGGAATGGAATTCCAGTAAAGAAAAGACACGGATGGACATCAGTTGTAACAGATTCCCAACAGATCCAGAGGGATTGGGAAAGCGGCATGAAAACAGCATTTCCTGATTTTGAGAGGCGCGACAGCCAATTTCTAATGATGGATGATATAGAGACAGCTTTAGTCAAGAAAAAGGAAATTGTGATTGAAGCCTCAACAGGCATGGGCAAGACGATTTCCTACTTACTGCCGTCCGCGCATTATGCGCTGACGGAAAGCAAGCAGGTCATCATCTCAACTTATACAACCCATCTGCAGGACCAGCTTATGCAAAAAGAAGGAGCAATCGTAGAAAAATGTCTCGGAGTGCCGGTTCGCATTTCTTTGATTAAGGGGTTATCCAATTATATTGATCTGTCCCGTTTTGAAGAATTGCTCCTAAGTGAAGATGAATCATATGATGAAACATTTACCATCATGCAAATACTGGTTTGGCTTACCGATACAAATACGGGCGATTTAAATGAATTGAATGTTTCCGGTGGAGGCCATTTTGTCCTGGATAAAATCCGCCGTTCGCATTTGAGGAAACTCAATGCCTCGGAGCGCACCTATGATTTTTATGAGTATGCATTAAAACAGGCTGAAACTGCCCATATTATCGTCACGAATCACTCGTTTTTGCTGACTCAACGTTCTTCTGAGAATTCAATCGTGAACAAGGCGGATGCATTTGTTTTTGATGAAGCGCATCAAGTGGTTCAATCCGCAGTTTCTCAAAACGAAAAAACGTTTGTTTATACCCAATGGAAATACATTTTTGGTCAATTAGGGATGTATGAAGATAAACAGCTGTTCTTCAAACTATACGAAGCTGCCGAACGCAATGGGTTTTCCAATATTCCGGAACTTTTGCAGCTTGAATCTTTATTCCTGAAACTGAGTGTCTTGTTTGATGAGGTAGCATCAGTGTTGACCACCAGCTTTTTGGATAAATTCCAGGGCAGCAGATATAAGAAATGCGCATCCCTGTTGACAGAGATACCTTTTGAAACCGAAAAGTTCCAGGAGTTGTTGAAATTACTGAACGAGTGGATTGATCAGTCTCAATTGATTCTTCGGAAAGCGGAGCGGATTTCAGAAAAGTCAGTTCACGACCAAGTGATAGTCGCCAATTGGCGTTATTGGACGCAGGAACTAATGCTCAAGACAGTGGAGTTCAGTGAAATTTTCGTTTTTCCATCGAAAGATGAAATCAGCTGGGTGGAGGGGGATCTTCGCAGCCTGCCCAATAGCTTGTCGATATACAAACGGCCATTTGAAGTGACTTCAATCGTGCAGAACTTGATTCGACCGGTACGGGGGCAAAAAGCGGTGGTCTGGTTGTCCGGGACAATGAGCATTCCGTCGAACGAGCGATTCATCGTAGATCAGCTAGGAGTGCCAGCGGAGGTTGCCATTACAAAATTCGATCCTCCAAAAGATTTTTACCAGGGAGCCCAAGTTTTCATCGTTGAGGATATGCCTGATATTCAACAGGTTAGGCAAAGTGATTATATTGAGGCAGTGGCTGATGCAGTCATTCAAACCGTTCTGGTGACGGAGGGCAGGTGTTTTGTCTTGTTCACCTCTCAGGATATGCTTCGGAAAACAGTGGACCTGATTCAGGATTCAGGATTATTGGATGATTATATGCTGTTTGCTCAAGGCATTTCATCGGGAAGCCGCATGAGGCTCCTTAAATCATTTCAGCGGTTCCAAAAATCGGTTCTTTTCGGTACCAACAGCTTTTGGGAGGGAGTGGACGTTCCAGGTGACTCACTCCAGGCTGTAGTTGTGGTCCGCCTGCCTTTCACATCTCCTGATGAACCGATCTTCAAGGCGAGATCCAAGATCATCTCTGAGGAAGGAAAAAACCCTTTTGTGAATTATGCATTGCCTGAAGCGGTCCTAAGATTGAGGCAAGGTTTTGGAAGACTGATTCGATCGAAGAAGGATCAAGGACTGTTCATTGTTCTGGATCGGAGAATTGAGACTAAATCATATGGCAAGGAATTTTTAAATGCGTTGCCTCCAGTCAAAGTCTCAAAAGTGTCTTTGCAAAAGATGGTAACGGATATTGAAGATTGGTATAATAAGCAGAGATTATAAAGAAAATCTGAAGGCAATCGCATCTAACGGAAGGAAGGTCGGTTTTTTCATGGAATCAAAAATAGAAGTTTTATCTACTGTGAACGTTTCTTATCAATCGGATTTATATAAAGTGGTTGATGCATTGAATCGAACCCTGAAAGACAAAGATTTAATGTTTGGTTTGGCCCTTGATAAAGAAGACCCTGAAAAAGCGGTATTTACAATTTATAAGACATAGGTGATGGGATGAAGCAATGGATTATTTTTTTTGTAAGTTTTCTATCGGTTCTTGCCGTCAGTTTGATGATTATCATTCTAATTATCGGAAATAAGCCTTATACGGAAGCTGAAAAACAGGCAATTGAACGAGTGATGAATGAAGAGGTTCTTGCCGAAGTTGATCATGCATATGTTTTCGCAGGAAGTCAGCTTTCTGTAACAGTCATCGGCAGCGATGCTGAAGGAAAACTGATGGCAGTTTTTGTACCTGATGGTGAAGGGGAGATCGGTTCACTCGATCTCGAGGGAATCACTTCATCTGCAGAAGCTCGGGAAACAGCTTTTGAAGAAATGGATGTAAAAGACGTACTTCATACAAAACTGGGAATGGAAAGCGAAGGTCCCGTTTGGGAAATTGCGTTTATAAATGAAGATGATCGTTTGAACTATGTTTATATTTTTGCAGAAGACGGAACTTGGTGGAAACGGATATTGAATTTATGAAAGGACTGAAAATATTGACTAAATTAGCGGATCGCGTGCAAACATTAACCCCTTCAACCACTTTGGCCATTACCGCCAAAGCGAACGAATTGAAAGCACAAGGGGTCGACATTATCGGACTGGGGGCCGGAGAGCCGGATTACAATACTCCCGAAAACATTTTGGAGGCCGCTTATCAGTCGATGAAAGAGGGGAAAACAAAATATACCCCTGCAGGCGGGCTTCCGGCATTGAAGAAAGCGATCATCGATAAGCTGGAGCGGGATCAGCAGCTCAGCTATCAACCCACTGAAATCATGGTGGGCATCGGTGCCAAGCACGTATTATATACGCTGTTTCAGGTACTGCTGAATCGTGGCGATGAAGTGATCATCCCGATACCATATTGGGTCAGCTATCCCGAACAGGTGAAATTGGCGCAAGGTGTACCCGTGTACATAGAAGCGACTGCCAGCCAGCAATACAAAATTTCAGCTCAACAGCTGAGAGAAGCGATCACCGATAAAACGAAAGCGGTGATCATCAACTCGCCAAGCAATCCGACGGGGATGATCTATACGAAAGCAGAACTTGAAGAGCTTGCGGAAGTTTGCCGTGAACAGGACATTCTGATCGTATCGGACGAAATCTATGAAAAGCTAATTTATGGAGATTCCGAACATATTTCCATTGCCCAACTTTCTGAAGATGCAAAAGCACGAACGCTGGTGATCAATGGAGTTTCGAAATCGCATTCCATGACAGGCTGGAGAATCGGT
>DATHVY010000295.1:0-9208 GCA_035461045.1 Planococcus sp. (in: firmicutes) | reverse complement strand
TCAGTTCCCGCGTAATCCGAATAAGCGGCCACCAGCACGTTTGCCAGAGAAGCCGCTTTTCGAAGGTTCACTATTTGGCCCATCAATTCCTGGCCGACGATGCCTGTACGAATTTCTCCATCTTGAATATAAAAGCCCAGTTCTTCTGCAGTGCTCATCGGGTTGATTGGAACAACAATCCCGCGCACTCTCAAGATTGCATAATACCCAATCAGAAATTGAGGGGAATTCTGCATAAACAATAGAACCCGCTCACCGCTGGCCACTTTCATCTCATGTTCCAAATACCCCGCCAAGCTCTCAACTTCTGCCAATAATTCGCGGTACGTATAGCGGGCACCATAATAAACCAGCGCTTCTTTGTCTGGATACCTTTTAGCGGTAACCAACAAATTATCAAACAATGTAGTTTCTGGGATGGTCAAAGTTTTCGAAACCCTTTGAGGCCAAAATTCAAAATGTGCAGTATTCATCCATTTCACCCCTTTGACAGTCCTTTAACGCACTTCCTGCTTCCGATTAAATGAAGGTTTCCGTTTTTCCTTGAATGCGGTTACCCCTTCGAGATGATCTTCGGTTGTCACCATCATCGCTTGCGTAATCCGCTCCTGTTCCAGAATCTCTTCCAGTCCGGAAGTCAGGGACTGATCGGTGATCCTCTTCAGCATTCCATAAGCTTTCGAAGGTCCATTAGCCAATTTCTCTGCATAAGCGAAGGCTTGCTGCTCCAGTTCGTTCAATGGATACAACTGATTGACGATTCCCCATTCATGGGCTTTAGCAGCAGTGATCGGCTCTCCACTGAAAAACAATTCCTTGGCGCGGTATGGCCCAATAAGGCGAGGCAGAAAATATAAGCCTCCGCCATCGGAGATCAATCCGACTTGAGAAAAGCTCATGACAAATTTGCTGTCTTCGGCTGCCAGAATGATGTCCCCTGCCAGCGCCAGATTAAACGCTGCACCTGCTGCAAAACCATGAACCGCCGAAACAATCGGTTTTTCGAGTGCTTTCATCGCCAGGACCAATTCATTCAGCTTGCCGATATGATTGTACGTTTCTACAGGACCAGCCTGCCCCATTGTCTTGACATCGCCTCCTGCCGAAAAACTCCTGCCAGCACCTGACAAGAGCACAACCCCAATCTCCGGATTCTCAGCCGCTCTTTTAACCTCATGAATGAGCCCTTCAATCATCTCCGGGCTGAAGGCATTCAAGCTTTCCGGCCGATTTAACTGCAGCGACAATACAGCCCCTTTTTGGTTTACGTTCAAGTGTCCATTTATCATTCACTTTTCCTCCTCAGAATTTATTTGATGACCAGTTTGCCGTCTTCGAGCCATGGCACCATGTCCATAATTCCCTGACTGGCAATAAAATCGATTTCCTCTTCAAAACCATTTCTCATCAACATTTCGCCGACCCGGGAAGCTTTTAAAATTGCTTCACCATTAGCTTGGTTCGAATGGTAAAAAATCCGGGCCGCTTTTGCCGAGTCAGTCAATTCCCAGTGTTTAATGTTTTTCATCAAGCAGTCCACGAAATAACCTGCTCCATATAAATCCTCCATGCAAAATTCACCGCCGGATCCTGAACAGACCACAACGATGGTTTCTTCGAGATGGTCGGCAACAATTTTGTCGGCAGCGGCCTGTCCGTTTAATAGGGAAGCGGTATAAACTTTTTTAGCACCCGCCGATTTTTGGATGGCGACTGTTCCATTGGTCGTCGATAGCACAACGGTTTTTCCGTAAGCTTCCTGTTTCAATTGCAATGGATTTGGATCCAAAAATCCATCGATTGTACGGCCATTATATTCTCCGACAAGACAGAAGCTATCCGGCTCCATCATCGCGCCGTGGCGCCGGGCTTCGTCCCCGTCAAGCACCGGCACCACTTCTTTCGCGCCATGCCAAAAGCAGGCTGTAATCGTGGAAGTGGCCAGAAGCACATCAAAAACCACCACCGTTTTGTCTATGCCCATTTTGAAGGGATCGATTTCTTCTTTTTTCATTAACACATGCAGTTTCGGCATTCTCTCACGCCCTTTTTGCAACAGCCGATGCATGCTGAATCAGGCTCCTGACAAATTGATCGAAATGGGCAAACCGCTTATCCTGTGTCTGCCCCCCTTTGAAACGGTAATAAATTTGCTGGATGATGACTGCCAGCTTGAAATAAGCAAACGTCAAATAGAAATCCATATCGGAAACATCCCGTCCGCTCTTTTCCCCATAGCGCTGGATGAATCTCTCGCGGCTATAGAACCCTTCCATGACAGTGACCGGGGCTTTGCCCAGCCCCCTTTTCAACAGATCGGGATCGCTATCTTGAATCCAGTAGCTCATCGCCACCCCTAAATCGGCCAATGGATCTCCCACAGTCGTCATTTCCCAATCGAAAAGTCCGGTCATCTCCGAAAAATCCTCTGAAAACATTGCGTTGTTCAATTTGAAATCATAATGGATAATGGCCGGTTTCTGTGAAACAGGCAGGTTGCTGCGCATCCATTCTTTTAAGAATTCAACCTCTTCCACCTGATCAGTTTCCGCTCTTTCATACCGGCCGATCCAGCCTTCCACTTGCCGTTCCATGAATCCTTCCGGCCTGGCCATCTCAACTAAAGCTGTGTTTTTATAATCCAAGGAATGAAGTTCGACGAGTGTGTCCACCATCAATTCCGAAATCTGCTCCCCCAGTTCCTTCGTCGGCTGGATGCCGTCAGGAAACTCGGTATCCAGTACGATGCCGTGCCGGCGTTCCATGACAAAAAACTTGCTGCCGACGATGCGTTCATCATTTGAAAAAAGCAATGGTTTTGGTGCGGTTTTGAATATCGGGTGGAGAGCGGAAAGGATTTTGAATTCCCTTTCCATATCATGTGCTTTCGGTGCGACCGGTCCTAAAGGCGGTCTTCGGAGCACCCCTTCCCATTGCCCGATTTGAAGTGCATAAGTTAAATTGGAATGTCCGGTGCCGAACTGGCGGATCTCCAGTTCACCTTCCGGCAGATCCTCAATTTGGCTTCGCAAAAATTCCTCCAGAACTGCCAAATCCAGTTCTTCTCCGTTTCTCACCGGAATTGTGATGCTTTCCTGACTTGCCATATTATTCACCTCTCTCAGTGGAATCCTGTTTATTTTGCTTCATCACGCAGTGCCCGGCGCAAGATTTTGCCGACATTGGTTTTCGGCAATTCAGCACGGAATTCAATGATCTTCGGTACTTTATACGCAGCCATTCTTTCTTTTGCCCATTCGATCAATTGCTCAGATGAAATTTCCTGACCTTCTTTTTTCACGATGATCGCTTTCACGCTTTCTCCGCGGTAAGGATCGGCAACACCGATCGCCACCGCTTCCTGAACTGCGGGATGCTCATATAGCACTTCTTCAATATCACGCGGGTAGACATTGTAGCCGCTGGAAATGATCAAGTCTTTTTTGCGGTCAACGATGAAGACATATCCGTCTTCATCCATCTTGGCGATATCCCCGGTGAACAGCCAGCCGTCCCTCAAAGCGTTGGCCGTTTCTTCCGGCATATTCCAGTAGCCCTTCATAATTTGAGGGCCTTTGATTATAAGCTCCCCAACTTCTCCGGTCGGTGCTTCCTTCTCACCAGTTGCTAAATCGACAATTTTGTATTCGGTCGACGGAACGCCGATCCCGATGCTCCCCGCTTTGCGCTCAGCGAAAGGCGGATTGCAATGAGTGACAGGAGACGCTTCTGAAAGGCCATAGCCTTCAAGGATTTTGGCGCCTGTTTTGCCTTCGAACTCTTTCATCGTCTCGACCGGCATCGGTGCGCTTCCGCTATTGCAGATCCGGATACTGTCGATGCCGTATTCCTTCGCTTTCGGATGATTCGTGATGGCGATATACATCGTCGGCACCCCGGGGAAAGTGGTGGGCTGTTCGGATTTAATCGTCTGCAGCACTTCTTCCAAATCAAATCGCGGCAGCAGGATATTTTTGGCACCATTCAATATGGACAGATTCATCGAGGAAGTCATGGCAAATACGTGGAACAGCGGAATGACCGATAAACAGCTTTCTTCCCCGAAAGTGGTCTCCTCTTTAAAAAACTCCTGTGATTGCAATGCATTCACGGCAATGTTGCGGTGTGTCAGCATGGCGCCTTTCGACAATCCGGTCGTTCCCCCCGTATATTGCAACACGGCGACATCTTCGTGGAAGTCGATGTCAACCGGCTTCACGACCCCATTTCCTTGTTTCAAGAAGTCTTCGAAACGGATATCCTGCTCCAATGCAGGTTTCTCAGCATCAAAACCGACCACGATCACGGTTTTCAATGAAGTTTCTTTCGCAATGGCCTGGATGCGCGGATGGAGCGGCTCATAGACAATAATCGTTTCGGCTCCAGAGTCTTTCAGGATATGGATCAATTCTTTTTCAAGCAGCATCGGATTGACTTGAGTGACGGTGCCGCCAGCTTTTAGGATTCCATAATAAGCAATAATGTATTGCGGGCAGTTCGGGAGCATGATGGCTACCCGATCATCCTTTTTGACTCCATTCTGCTGAAGGGACGAAGCGAACACCGTTGACAGCATTTCAAGCTCTCGGTACGTCATCTCATGATTGTAGAATTTGATCGCAACATGATCCGGTATTTTAGCTGCTGTTTCCGCCAAATATTGGGGCATCGTCTTATTCGGAAATTCCATTTTCGCAGAAATCTCTTTCGGGTAGTGAGTAGCGCCGGTTTGTTCCATTGTCATCTTTTCTCCTCCAATTTCTATAGTTTGAAAATTCATCCTTCTCTACTATTGATACTTCTTCAATTCCAAGCGTGCAATCTGGTTGCGATGCACTTCATCTGGACCGTCTGCGAGTCGCAGCGTTCGTGAGTTCGCCCACTGCGCAGCGAGTGTGTAGTCGCTGCTGACTCCGGCGGCTCCAAATACTTGAATTGCCCGGTCGATGACGCGCAACGCCATATTGGGAGCGGTGACTTTGATCATGGCGATTTGCGCTTTGGCTTCTTTATTGCCGACCGTATCCATCATGTAGGCGGCTTTTAACGTCAGCAGTCTCGCCTGTTCAATTTCAATCCGTGAATCGGCAATCCACTCGCGGATCACGCCCTGCTTGGAAAGCGGCTTGCCGAATGGCTTGCGTTCTTCGGATCGTTTGCACATTTCCTCAAGTGCTCGTTCCGCAGCTCCGATCAGTCTCATACAATGGTGGATGCGCCCTGGTCCAAGTCTTCCCTGTGCGATTGCAAAGCCTTTTCCTTCACCCCAAATCATATTTTCTGCAGGCACGCGGACGTTATCAAATGTGATTTCTGCGTGTCCGTGTGGGGCATGGTCGTAGCCGAAGACCGATAACATCCGCTCAATTTTCACACCCGGTGTATCCAGCGGCACTAGAATCATCGACTGCTGCTCGTATTTCGGCGCATCGGGATCATTCTTCCCCATGACGATGCCGATTTCACAGCGGGGGTCTCCTGCACCGGATGACCACCACTTCCGCCCGTTGATCACATACTCATCGCCGTCGCGGATGATCGACGCTGCGATATTCGTCGCGTCACTGGAGGCCACATCCGGCTCGGTCATCGAGAAGCATGAGCGGATTTTCCCTTCGAGCAGCGGCTTCAGCCATCTCTCTTTTTGCTCTTCGGTACCGTAACGGACAAGCACTTCCATATTGCCGGTGTCGGGAGCGTTGCAATTGAACACTTCCGGACCAATCAGCGATCGTCCCATAATTTCACAGAGCGGGGCATATTCCTGATTGGAGAGGCCAGCGCCGTATTCACTGTCTGGAAGAAATAAATTCCACAAACCTGCGTCTCTCGCTTTCGCTTTCAACTCTTCAATAATGGGCGGATTTTCCGACCAGCGGCTTTCCTGAGCGTTCAATTGTTCATCAAATAGTTTTTCATTCGGGTAGACATGCTCCTCCATAAAAGCCGTCAATCTTTCTTGTAACTTCACTGTTTTCTCTGAATATGAAAAGTCCATATCTTCTCCACCTTTCTTATACTAACCGGTTGGTATGTTCAGAATATTAATTCAATGGTAGCGCTTCCAAATGGTAAATGCAAGGGAATTTTCAGAATAAATACGCTTTTCATCGAAATAGATATTGACGAATTTAAAGAAAAAGGATATCTTAAGGTTAACTTGAGGAAAGAGGTGAGGCATTATGGCTATTTTATTTTCTAAGGCGCAAAACCAATCCATGATGTCCCGCTCCGTGTATCGCTGACGATACGCTTCTTCTATTATGTCCGGGAACCATGGATTGCGATTTTGCGCATCCGTGGTTTTTTTAGTTAAAAAACATAATAGGAGGAATTTCATTTGAATCGAATTGAACAATATGGCTGGAACGAAACATGGCAAAAGAAAACCGGGCGAACCGGTATTCCGGGCCGCATCGTTTTGGCACACAAACAGTTATACCGTGTCGTGACCAATCATGGAGAGTGGCTTTGCTCCCTGTCAGGGAAATTCAAGCATGCCCATGATTGGAGCGAGTTCCCCGCGGTTGGCGACTGGGTTACATTAGAAAGGATGCCGGGAGAAGAAAAAGGCATCATTCACGAAGTGCTGCCGCGAGTTTCCCAATTCTCCCGAATTGCCGCCGGCGAAACATCGGATTCTCAACTGATTGCCGTGAACATGGATTATGTATTTCTGGTCATGTCGCTCAATCACGACTTTAACTTGCGCCGCTTGGAAAGATATTTGCTGGCTGCCTGGGATTCAGGGGCGAATCCGGTCGTCGTCCTCACGAAAAGAGATGGATGCGAAGATCTGCAACCTTATTTGAGCGCTTTGGAGTCGATCGCTTTCGGTGTTCCGGTGGTCGCAGTTTCCAGCGTAACGGGAGAAGGCATCGAAGATTTGCAAAGACTGCTCGCCCCAGGCAAAACCGGCGTACTTCTTGGATCTTCTGGCGTGGGCAAGTCCTCGCTGATCAATGCTTTGATGGGGACCGACAAGATGGCCGTCCAGGATATTCGGGACCAGGACAGCAAAGGACGCCATACGACAACTCACCGTGAACTGATCCTACTACCGTTCGGCGGGTTGCTCATTGATACTCCGGGCATGCGGGAATTTCAGCTCGGCGATTTTTCGGGCGGCGCGGAAATCAGCTTCTCGGACATTGAAGATGTGGCAACGAAATGCAAATTCCGGAACTGCAGCCACACCAATGAACCGGGATGTGCGATACAGGAAGCACTCGAATCCGGTGTTATCGAGCAGGACCGCTACGCCAGCTATTTGAAATTGATGAAAGAAATGGCGTACATGGAACGAAAAACGAACGAAGCGGCCAGGCTGGCTGAAAAGGCAAAATGGAAAAATATCGCCAAAGAATTTCGAAAAAAACCTGCAAAAAAATTGTGAACACAAAAAATCCGGACAAAGTTGTCCGGATTTTTTCTTTGGCAATAACCTTATACCGTTCTCATAGCTTTCTGCGTTTTCCCACATCGTTCACATTCATAAATCGATAATGCTGAAAGCTCACGATCCTGGCCAGTTATTTTAAACTTATGCAGACCTACTCTGCAAAGCAAACTTTTTTCTTTATTATCAACCAGCAGTGAAATCACCAGCAAGATCACACCGACAATAATTAAGACGAGAGGTGCATTGTATAGATTATACGTTTCTCCCACTTTAGCCAGTATGAGCAGTCCCCCGATGAAAATCATGCTGTATGCAGCCACTTTCAGTTTTCGGAACACAGTTGTTTCCTCCTTTTAATTCCTTGAACCGGCCAGCCCGTGCTTGACGGCATAGAGCGCTGCTTGCGTACGGTCCTGGACTTCCAGTTTGGAAAAGATATTGGAGATATGCGTCTTCACTGTTTTTTCTGTGACGAACAAAGCGGATGCAATTTCCCGGTTGCTCTTTCCTTTCGTGAGTTCAGTCAGCACTTCCCACTCCCTTGGCGTCAAGGGATTGACTGTATGCGGAGACGGTTCAACCGGTCCCTTCAACAGTTCCGAGCTGGCTTTCGGGTGCAATATGTTTTCGCCTCTCATCAAACTTCTGAGAGAAGCCACAAGTTCGTCCGGCTCAATATCTTTCAGTTGATAACCGGCCGCCCCCGCATCAATGGCGGGAACCACGTGATCGTGGTCTGAAAAGCTGGTCAGCATCAGAACAATGACTTCCGGAAATCGTTTCTTGATTTCGCGCGTTGCCTGGATGCCGTCCATTTCAGGCATCACCAGATCCATCAGGACAATATCCGGCTTTAGCTTTCCTGTTAATTCCACAGCTTCCCGACCATTGGCGGCTTCACCCACCACTTCTATATCTTTTTGCGTTTTCAGGAAAAACATCAAGCCTCTTCGAACCACATGATGATCATCCGCGATCAAAACTTTCACGACGAATCCCCTCTTTCATTAATACGGCATACGGACAAGTATTTCCGTTCCACTTCCGATTTCGCTTGACCAATCGACCGTTCCGCCTTCAGCCTTGGCACGGTCCCGCATGCTTTGGATGCCGATTGACGGCAGCAGCAGATTTTCTTCGAAAATAAACCCCCGTCCTTCATCTTTTAATACCATCATGATATCTGTTGAGGTTACTGTTACATACAACTCAACCTCGGTGACGCCGGAATGTTTCCGGACATTATTCAATGCTTCCTGCGCAATCCGGAACAACGTTTCTTCTGTTTTTGATGGCAACTGGATCACGCCAGACACTTTGATTACCATTGTCAGACCGAGCATTTCTCCGTATACTCTGATGGCATCGAGCAACCCGCTTTCCAGCCCTTTCGGACGAAGCTGCCAAATCAGTGCCCTCATCTCATTCAATGCTTCCTGGGTCAAATGTTGAATATCTTGAAACGTTTCCCGTACATTCTTATCTTGGGTCATTTCAATGCCCCCACGGGCGGTCAATGTGACCGAAAACAGCAATTGGTTGACCGAATCATGCAAATCGCGCGCAAGCCGATTTCGCTCTTTGACAACTGCAAGCTCCTGTTCCTGCCGGGTCAGGAGGATCCGCTTGATGGCCGAGCCGATTTGAAATGCCACCGATTCCAAAAGCGCCAGTTCATCCTGGGAAAAACGCACCGTATTGGGTGCTGCGATATTCAGCAATCCGAATTTCTCTTCTCCCGACTGCAGAGGCACCGTTGCATGATGCGTGATTCCGCCATGGCTTCTGGCATTTTCGATCATCGCG
>DATHVY010000294.1:0-2358 GCA_035461045.1 Planococcus sp. (in: firmicutes) | reverse complement strand
CTGAAAAAAACAACAATCTTCACGGTATTAAATCTGGTTTTCTATTTTTTAACGCTCGGCGTAAATTACCTCGGATCTTCAGGGTTTTTTAATGGGATGAATCAGAAAGACATCTCGGACAAATACACGACGCTCATCTCGCCGGCAGCGTTTACGTTTTCCATTTGGGGCGTCATTTACAGTTTGCTGCTGATTACGTTGATCTATTTGTTTGTGAAAAGAAAAGACAGGGGTATCAGTCGGCTGGTGCTGCTGATTTCGCCTTTATTTATTGCGAGCTCCGTGTTAAATATGGGATGGATTATCGCTTTCTCTTATGAACGGCTGGGCATATCAGCGCTGCTGATTTTGGGCATGCTGTTCTCGTTGCTGATCATCGTGGAAAGAATCTATAAAAATCGTTTTGACTTTCCTTCGACGCTTGCTGGAATCAGTTTTACCTTCTATAGTTCATGGATATTCATCGCGACAATGGTCAATATCTCTTTGTTTTTTGTGCAACTGGAATGGAACGGATTCGGGCTTTCCGATTCCATCTGGACGATGATCGTATTGGGGCTTGCCGTCGCCTTTGTTCTCTTCTACCTGTCACTTTATAAAAACGCCGCCTTTCCGATTCCCATCGCATGGGCTTTCTTCGGGATCTATAGTTCATATGCTGATGGACAGCTCGATCCTGCGTTGTCGACAGCCATCCAAGCCATTCTTTTAGCGGGCATCGGCATCTTTGGGATTGCTGTAGTGTGGACATTTATTAAAAACGGGATTGCTCTTTTTCCGAGGCACAGGGTTTGAGAGATTTTAAGTCTGCCACGGAAATTAAGGGCATAAATAGAAGAATCGCTGATAAACAATAAAAAATCGCTGATAAACATCAAAAAATCGCTGATAAAGCTTCAGAAATCGCTGATAAAAATGCCATAGCCCAAAAGAAGGCCAGCGCAACTTCCCACGCTCGCCTTTTTATTTTCAGTCAACAGAGTTGTTTGAGTTTTCAATCAGGGAAGAGTAATCTTGAAATAGAATCGAAAGGAGTGAAAGTGGATGGAAAAGGCAATACCAGAAGTGACGTTGAACGACGGAACCAAGTTGCCGGTTATCGGACTCGGTACATACGGGCTTTGGGGCAATGCAGGGGCGAACGCGGTCGCAAGCGGAATAAATGCCGGTTACCGCCTGATCGACACGGCGTATAATTACGAGAACGAAGGAGCCGTCGGCGAAGGCATCAAGCGCAGCGGCGTTTCCCGTGAAGATCTGTGGGTGACCTCTAAACTGCCCGGCCGTTATCATACTTATGACAAAGCGATGGTGGCGATTCAGGAATCGCTGTACCGTTCAAATCTGGATTATCTTGATCTCTATTTGATCCACTGGCCGATACCGAATGAAGATTTATACGTGGAAGCGTGGCAAGCCTTGATCGATGCGAAGAAATGGGGACTCGTCCGGTCGATCGGTGTCAGCAACTTCCTGCCTGAGCACCTGGAGCGGATTATTCGGGAGACCGGAGTAACGCCGAGTGTAAATCAGGTTGAACTGCATCCGTTCTTTAATCAGGAAGAGCAGCGGAGTGTGCACGCGAAACTCAATATCCAAACCGAGTCGTGGAGCCCGATTGCCAAGGCAGCAGACATTATGACGAATGAAACCATCAGCAAAATCGCCGAGAACCACCACAAAACGATTGCTCAAGTGATATTGCGCTGGCAATACCAAATTGGCTCTGTGTCGATTCCCCGATCCACTTCTCCTCAGCGGCAGCGGGAAAACCTGGCTATTTTCGATTTTGCCTTGAGCGAAGCTGAAATGATTGCGATAGCAGGGTTGTCCCGTCCGGATGGCAGACTGTTTGATATGGACCCGGCTACGCATGAGGAGTTTTGATATAGGCATTGGAAGTCCCACTTTTTGAATAGGCGAGAAGTTTTCTATCCTATTAAATTTAATAGTCGCAGTTGCAGAACCGCTACCGGATTTTTTCCGTGGAGCGGTTTTCATTATGGCAAAAAATCGAAAAGAAGAACCACATTCATCTTTCAAAAATTTTCATTAAGACCGTGGTTTTAAACAAGGGAGTATATGGTAGAATAGTCGTAATAATGAATTTTTATTTTATTGAATCAACGATGCAAGGAAAAAGGCAATCAGGCACCGCTTTTGACCGTCATTTTCCCTCAATCGAAAAGCAAGGCATCAGTAAAAACAGAAGCAAGATTCGCATTATCAAAAGACAGGGGCTGGATGTATGTTGGGGGAAAGAGAAGAAGACGTGTTCACGAAGAAACCGGCGGAAAAACGCAGACTGGGTGAACCGACAGGCGCATTCATAGGAGCAGCTTGGGGCGCATTGCTGAT
>DATHVY010000293.1:0-2333 GCA_035461045.1 Planococcus sp. (in: firmicutes) | reverse complement strand
GCTGCCAATTATTTTCCGGGTATCGTGGAAGCCTTTTATGCGAGAGTACCGTTGCTGGTGGTCACTGCAGATCGGCCACATGAACTTCGGGAGGTGGGGGCACCTCAGGCGATCAATCAGATTCAGCTATTTGGGGATCATGTGAAATGGTCAGTAGACCTTCCTTTGCCTGAAACGGAAAACAAATTGGGTTTTCTGGCTCGCCATCTGCACCGTTCGGTGGCTGAAGCGACGAGTTCGCCCCAAGGACCAGTCCATCTTAATGTGCCATTCCGAGAACCGCTTGGCATCGATTTTGATCAGCCTGGAGAAAATTACCGAGGCATCAGCTTTTTTCCAAGGCAATCGGATTTAAGCAATCAGGCAGAAGCGTTTTTACTTGAAACCCTTAAGCAACCGAAGGGATTACTTGTTCTGGGTGAATCCACAGAAGGGATGCCGGAAGCTTTCTGGGCTTTCATCGAGAAATTGCAATGGCCGGTACTGGCCGATCCACTATCGAATGTGAGAGGCAATATGAAAGAGTCCTGTAAAGGTTTGATCATTGATTCATATGATGCGTTATTAAAGAACGAACGCTTCCAGGCGGCAGTAGAACCGGATGCAGTTATTCGGATAGGACCACAGCCGGTTTCAAAATCGCTGACTTTATATCTGGCAAACATCAAGCCCGAAAATTACATTGTGATTGATGATAGTGCCATGCTCCGCGATGCCCAGTCAATCGCGACGCATCACATACAGGCATCTGCGAACAGTTTGTGGAAGTTGGATTTGGATCAGCAACCGGCAAATGACTATGCTCATTTTTGGTCTGAAGCTTCAGAACTTTATTGGGAACTCGTAAAACGCCATTGTGAAGCTGAACTTGACGAAGGGGTTTTAGCAGAAACTTTTATGCGAGAATTGAATCATTGCGACTTGATTGTAGGGAGCAGTATGCCAATCCGTGATGTGGATACGTATTTCCGGGCGACTGAAAGGGATGTCCTGATTTATGCCAACCGTGGAGCCAACGGCATTGACGGAGTAGTGTCCACGGCATTTGGTGTCCAGGCGGCAAAGAAACGCCCTGCCTATTTGTATATTGGTGATTTATCGTTTCTGCACGATATGAATGGACTGATTGCTGCAAAACTCCAGAAGACGGACTTGACGATCATTCTAATGAACAATGATGGCGGAGGAATTTTCTCTTATTTGCCCCAATCGCAGGAAGAGCGTTATTTCGAAGACTTGTTTGGCACACCTACCGGATTGGCATTCAAAGACGCTGCCAGTATGTATGGCACAGAGTATGCTGAAGTGCATACGAAAGATGAATTGCTGGCTGCCATGAGAAGTGAAAAGCGGACTCCGGTTAAAATCATCGAAGTTTTTACAGACCGACAAAACAACGTCCAAGTGCATCGGAAATTATGGAAACGACTGAATGAGGAGCTGGAGCGGGATGCAGATTGAGATCTTAGAGACCAGCTATCATATCGAAGTAATGAATGAAGAAAAAGAAGACATAGTTGTCTTTCTGCATGGGTTTACCGGCAGCACTAAATCCTGGAACGAAACCGCGTTTCATTTCTCTGATTATCGGATTTTATTGATCGATTTATTGGGCCATGGCAAAACGAGGAGTTCAGCAACCTCTGGGCCTTTTTCCATGGAGCGGCAAATACGGGAACTAGATCAGTTGTTCGACAAGCTTGAGCTGAACAATTTCGTGTTGACCGGGTATTCGATGGGTGGTAGGATAGCGCTTGCTTATGCGTGCACGTATCCTTCTAAAGTGCGTGCTCTTGTTTTGGAAAGTGCATCTCCAGGTTTGAAGGATGAGGATGAAAGAACTGTGCGACAAAAAAACGATAGCCAATTGGCCGAAAAAATCTTGGAGAACGGCATGACTAGTTTTGTTGACCATTGGGAGAACATCCCACTGTTTCTCAGCCAGAAAACATTAGCTGCAGATGTTCAAAGGGCAGTGAGGCAGGAGCGGCTTCAGCAGGATCCCGCGGGACTGGCTGAAAGTTTAATTGGCATGGGCAGCGGCTCGCAACACTCATACTGGGGATCTTTAGGTGGCTTGGAAATGCCGGTTCTTTTAGTCACAGGCAAGCTGGATGTGAAGTTCGAGGGAATTGCAGAGGAAATGAAAGCTGTGTTAAAAAATGCGAAGCATAAAAGCGTAATGGCCGGACATGCAATTCATGTGGAAAAACCTGCTGAATTTGCTACAATAGTAGGGGAGTATCTGAAATTGAATTCTTTAGGAGGAAAATCATGACACGTGAATGGGTAACAGAACGTACATATGAAGATATTAAATACGAAATTTTTAG
>DATHVY010000292.1:0-2868 GCA_035461045.1 Planococcus sp. (in: firmicutes) | reverse complement strand
CTGATCTTTCGTGACACCTAGCGAGAATCCCGGCTGCAACTTGCTTGCACCGCCGTAGCGCACGAAAAAGTGCACGGCATCTCCAGGTTCAACTTCCATTTCTTTTTGGAACCAATCCAACGCGTCTTCACTGATGATGATTTTCATTGAGTGAACACCCTTTCTGTCCTGCAACTAAGCCGGCTACCATTTGATTTTGGGTTCTGTGCCCGCCCGAATGCGACCGATATTGGCCCGGTGGCGGTAAATGATGAAGGTGGCAAGAACGACAACCATGATGAGGAATGGGTAATCCCCGGTATTGACAGCATAAATGATGGCGTATATGACGGATACAACCGCCAAAATAATGGACGAAAGACTAACCATTTTGGTGATTTTCAAGGTGATCAACAGAACCGCGACCGCCAGCAGGAACAACGGCCATTGATAGCCCAATAGAATACCGCCGGATGTGGCGACAGCTTTTCCGCCTTTGAACTTCGCAAAAACGGGGAACATATGGCCGATGACTGCCACTACACCGAGGATCAACGGATGAATGTCCGTAGCCATGAACAGGGGCAAAACAGTTGCCGCCGTTCCTTTGAGGATGTCCAGGGTGGTCACCACAAATCCGGCTTTGGCACCCAAGGTCCGGAAGGTGTTCGTGGCACCAAGGTTCCCGCTTCCCTTCGTACGTATGTCGGTCTTGTAGAAAATCTGGCCCACCCATAATGCGGATGGAATGGAACCAAGTAAATAAGCGATGATTACAGGAAGCAATAAATCCATGACAAACCCCTTTAAAATGCAATTATTTAGTGAAATCTTGTGTTTTCAGTTTACCATGAAGCCCAAACTTTAAACAATAGATGCAGGATTTTTCAACAAAACTACGAAAATCATGTATGATAGTATTAAAAAGGATAGGTGATTCTTTTGAATAATCCAAGCCGAATCGAAATTAAGAAAGTTTTGGATGAATCCCAAATTATTGCTGTACTCGGATTGAGCCCGAATCCGAACAGAACTTCCTATATGGTTTCAGCTGCTATGCAAAGAGCAGGGTACAAAATCATTCCGGTCAATCCGATGGCAGATGAAATCCTGGGCGAGAAAAGTTATGCTTCCCTAAAAGACATCCCTCATTCGGTGGACATCGTCAATGTATTCCGTCGCAGTGAATTTCTGCCGGACATATCCGAAGAGTTCAAAGCGATCGACAGTCCGGTGTTTTGGACTCAATTGAATGTTGTGGACGAAGAAGTCTTTAACGATCTGAGTGAAGCAGGGTATACTGTCATTATGGATCGCTGCATCAAAGTCGAACACGCCATCTTGAAATAACCATTTCCTTGGAAAAGGGCGCCCCGCGCTCTTTTTCTATGGATATTGACAGGATTGGCAGTTATGTTACGATTAAGAAAACGGTACGAACAGATGTTTGTTGGAGGGAAATTGATGGCTAAAACACAGAATATGGCATACAACGAAGAAGCAATCCAGGTTCTTGAAGGCCTGGATGCTGTCAGAAAACGGCCAGGTATGTATATCGGTTCCACAGATGCAAGAGGGCTTCACCATTTGGTCTATGAAATCGTCGACAATTCAGTCGATGAAGCGCTGGCAGGACATGGCGACAAAATAAAAGTGATTATCCATGAAGATAATAGTTTGAGTGTTCGAGATTACGGACGGGGGATGCCGACCGGAATGCACCGCAGCGGCAAGCCGACACCGGAAGTCATTTTGACGGTGCTCCATGCCGGTGGGAAATTCGGCCAAGGCGGCTATAAAACGAGCGGGGGACTCCATGGCGTCGGCGCATCCGTCGTCAATGCACTGTCTTCTTATTTGGAAGTCACCATTTTCAGGGACGGCAAAAAATATCGCCAGCGTTTTGAAAATGGTGGCAAGCCGGCTACGACTTTGGAAGAAATCGGATCCACTAAAGAAAGCGGAACGCTCATTCATTTTTTGCCGGATGAAGCGATTTTTTCCGTGACCAAATATAACTACGACACGTTGAGTGAACGTCTGCGCGAATCGGCTTTCCTGTTGAAAGGCTTAAAAATTGACCTTGTCGACTTGAGAACCGATCAGCATGATACGTTCTTCTATGAAACGGGAATTGAAGCATTCGTCAGCTACTTGAACGAAGAAAAAGATGTCCTGCATCCGGTAGCTTATATTGAGGGCAGCCAGGAAGAACTGGAAGTCGAGTTTTCTTTCCAATTTAACGATGGCTATTCTGAAACCATCTTGTCATTTGTCAACAATGTCCGCACGCGGGACGGTGGTACGCATGAAACCGGAGCCAAAGCGGCAATGACACGCGTATTCAATGACTATGCACGCAAAATCAACTTACTCAAGGACAAGGATAAGAATCTGGAAGGCTCAGACATCCGTGAAGGGTTGGCCGCGATCATTTCTGTCCGGATTCCGGAAGCGATGCTGCAGTTTGAAGGGCAGACCAAGAGCAAACTCGGCACAAGCGAAGCACGTGGAATCGTGGATGCTGTCGTCTCCCAGAAATTGATGTATTTCCTGGAAGAGAATGCAGAACTTAGCGCTTCTCTAGTCCGAAAAGCGATCCGTGCGTCCCAGGCCCGTCTTGCAGCACGCAAAGCGCGGGAAGATGCGCGCAATGGCAAAAAACGCAAAAAGTCCGATGCCTTATTGTCAGGCAAGCTGACTCCAGCGCAATCACGCAATGCCTCCAAAAACGAGCTTTATTTGGTGGAGGGAGATTCTGCCGGGGGCTCTGCCAAGCAGGGACGCGACCGGACCTTCCAAGCCATCCTGCCGTTACGCGGAAAAGTGGTCAATACGGAAAAAGCGAAATTGGAAGATATCATGAAAAACGAAGAGATCTCCACCATC
>DATHVY010000291.1:0-2367 GCA_035461045.1 Planococcus sp. (in: firmicutes) | reverse complement strand
TGCTCAACAACCCCACTAAATCAAAAGCCAGTAGCGAACGAATTGCTTTCTTCAGCCAAGTAATGAACGTTTCACTCGTGAAAATTCTTGGCTGGCTGCAGTTGCAATCAACTTTTTGTCCGTTGGCGAGTTGAATGCGAGCTCCCTATCCGCTCCTCGGCTTTGGTGAAGGCTTTCGTCGCGAGCCAGGCAGACTCACTGCCCGTCTCACCACTTCGTCCACCCCTGGGGCGCCGATTCGCTGGTTTGTGGGGTTCTCCTTTTTTGTGAGGTTGGATTGGAGCGTCACCTTCTTAGCGAAAGAGTTTTAATTAATTTCTGCTGGTCGCAATGCGCCCAGCTTTTTACATGAGGTTGAAGTAATATGGAAATTTCAACTTTTTGATTATCTTTGTAAAAATCGTCCACTCTTATTCGACATGGAATCCTTCTCAGGCACTTTTCCATTCCAATCAGGCGCTCTTTAGCTTTCAACCGGCCTTTCTCCAACTTCATCATGCATTTTCTGTGTCCAATCAGGCACTATTACCCTTTCATCAGGCAAACCAAAAAATACACCTCTCCCAAATCCACTCCACATCAACATAAAAAAGGCTGAATCGCGCAGGCGATCAGCCATCTCTCCATAAATATTTATTGTGCAAGAAGACAACATGAACATCTCACCCGCCAAAACTTAGCACCACAATCCTCCAGCTGAGCTGCGCCCTGGGGATGCTGTAGCGAAGCGGATACAAATTCCTTAACATTCCTCTCACACCGATCTACTCCATCCCAAAATAAGCAGGCTATAAGTCAACCTAGTAAAAATACCATGAACACACGGTTCATGGCATATCAAATTTATATGCTTACTTATTCTAAAAAAAAGATGGCCCAGTTTGGGCCATCTCCAACTATTAACGTTTTGCTATTTCATCCAAGAGGATTTTGTTGACCATTGGCGGGTTTGCCTGTCCTTTGCTAGCTTTCATGATCTGTCCGACGAGGAAACCGATAGCCCGGTCTTTGCCGTTTTTATAGTCTTCAATCGACTGAGGATTTGCATCCAGTGTAGTCGTCACATATTCACGTAAAGTTCCTTCATCCGAAATCTGGACAAGGCCTTTCGCTTTGACGATTCCATTGGCGTCGCCGCCTTTTTCAATCAGTTCTTTGAATACTTTTTTGGCGATTTTCGAGGAAATCGTTCCGTCGGAAATCAGCTTGATCATGCCAGCCAATCCTTCAGGAGTCAATTCCGTTTCAGCCAATTCCTTCTGCTCCGCGTTCAAGTAGGCAGACACTTCACCCATCAGCCAGTTGGAGGCCAGTTTAGCGTCTGCTCCTTCTGCGACAGTGGCTTCAAAGAAATCAGAGATCGGCTTCGCGAGTGTCAGCACCATGGCGTCATATGGAGACATGCCAAGCTCCGATACATAACGAGATTTTCGTGCATCCGGAAGTTCCGGAATTTCTGCGCGGACTCTTTCCATCCAAGCATCATCGATTACGATCTCGACAAGATCCGGTTCCGGGAAGTAACGGTAATCATCCGATCCTTCTTTCACTCTCATGAGAACCGTTTTTCCAGTCGATTCGTCATAGCGGCGTGTTTCCTGCTGTATGACACCGCCAGAAAGAAGCACTTGTTCTTGGCGAATTTCTTCATGTTCGATTCCTTTACGCACATAGTTGAATGAATTCAAGTTCTTCAGTTCGGTTTTGGTGCCGAACTCATCCTGTCCGTATGGACGAAGGGAAATGTTCGCATCACAGCGAAGGGATCCTTCTTCCATCCGGACATCGGAAACACCTGTGTACTGGATGATTGCCTTGATCTTTTCCAGATAAGCATAGGCTTCGTCTGCTGTACGGATGTCGGGTTCTGATACAATTTCGATCAATGGTGTGCCTTGACGGTTAAAGTCGACCAGCGAGTGGCCATTGCCCGTATGCGTTAGTTTACCCGCATCTTCTTCCATATGAAGACGCGTGATGCCGATACGTTTTTTCTCGCCTTTCACTTCAATTTCAATCCAGCCATGTTCGCCGATCGGCTGATCAAACTGGGAAATCTGGTAGGCTTTCGGATTGTCCGGATAAAAGTAATTTTTCCGGTCGAATTTCGTGTGGCGCGTGATTTCACAGTTCAAGGCCATCGCAGCTTTCATTGCCCAGTCTACTGCACGCTTGTTGACTACAGGCAAAACCCCCGGATACCCAAGGTCAATGACGTTGGTGTTGGTGTTCGGCTCAGCGCCAAAATTGACTGGTGCCGAAGAGAACATTTTGGAATCGGTTTTTAACTCTACGTGGACTTCAAGTCCGATAATCGTTTCAAAGTTCATTGGGCAGCTCCCTCCTGGATTTGAGGAGTTTTCTTAT
>DATHVY010000290.1:0-5397 GCA_035461045.1 Planococcus sp. (in: firmicutes) | reverse complement strand
TTGTAAATCACAAAATCCCGGATGCCATGTTTGCCCGCTGTTCGATCGGTGCAGGGAAGGGCAGAAGCGTTCCAAAAAAGGGCTGGTAAAACGTGACCTTGTTACAGAAGTTAACTAAAGAACAAATCGATCCTTATTTTCAAGAATGGGCCGATCTGCAGAGAAAGTTAGAACAAATGCACAAGAATCGCGACGCTGAAGTAGAAAAATGGATGAGAAAAGGACTGGTTTTATACAAACAATTAGTGGCTCATTGCGAAGATTCCACAATTGATAAAAAGCTGGAGCCAATCAATGGAAAAGAGCGTTTGGCATTCATTGAAAAGCGACCTGAAATATTTGTTTCCTATTGCCAACTACAGGAATTATTTGTGGAAATGAAAAAAATCATCGCTGGAACCAGGACCAAAATCAAAAATCGTCCGAACCAATAAGAAAAACCGGAAGCTCGTGGCTTCCGGTTTTTCTTATTGGTTCTTAATTTTCTTCATCTTCTTCGGTAGGCTCTTCATCGGTTTCTGGTGTTGATGCTGGATTAGCGTCAGAGCTTTCATCGTCGCTTTCTCCATCGTCATTATTTCCATTGCCGTTTCCATTACCGTTTCCATTACCGCTGCCATTGCCGTTGCCATTCCCATTATCTTCTTCAACAGGTTCTTCCTCAACAGGCTCTTCTTCAACAGGCTCTTCTTCAACAGGTTCTTCTTCAACGGGTTCTTCTTCAACGGGTTCTTCTTCGACAGGTTCTTCTTCAACCGGTTCTTCCGTTTCTTCTTCCTCTACTTCTTCTTCACGGGCAGCAATTTCAACGATGACCGATGCAGGGTCGCTTCGGTTGTCTCCATCTATTGCCACCACGCTAAATGTATAACTTGTTCCTTCTTCAAGACCATTGAAAGTGTAATTTAGATCATCAGTGGTCGTCAAAACAGATCTGCTTCCATTTGCTGTGACGGACACTTCAAACGAAATATCACCCGAATCGCCATAGTTCCAAGACAGGTTAGCTGATTCACCTTCTACATCAGCACGCAAGCTAGTTGGAGCATCCAGGTCTTCTTGGACAAATTCTTCAGAAACTTGGGTCGGTTCGGACCCACGGACGAACAACTCTGCGCTTCTCATTGATGAAGGAGTATATGAGCTGGACAATTGTAAAGGCTCAGTGCCTTTTTCGATTTCAAGTTCCACAACCGATTCCGGCTGCTGGAAACTGCCGGTGTCTCCTGGTGTAGAAATCTTTGTCATCACATCTTTGAATAGCCGCTGGGCTAACAGGCGTTCCTGGGAAGCTGTATCAATGGCGTTGGTTTGAGAGGGGTAACCGCTCCAAACCGATACCGAATAATCCACTGTGTAGCCTGCAAACCAAATATCAGGAGCAGATGATGCATCCAGGCCGTATTCGGTCAATCTATCCTGGGTATAGTTGGACGTACCGGTCTTGCCGGCAATGTCCAGTCCGCCGATGGAAGCTTCTTTACCGGTAGACCCATTGATGTTTGTGTCCATGACGTCTCGTAGCATGTCAGTGACCATATAAGCCGTACTGTCTTTCATGGCTTGCGTAGTTTCCGGCGCTACATCTTGCTCAGATCCATCACGAAACTGGATTTTAGTGATTGTATGCGGCTTCGTGAAACTGCCTTCATTGCCAAAAGCGGCGAATGCGCCAGCCATATCAACAGTCGAAATGTTCTCGTCTGCGGTTCCAAGAGCGGTGGATTCATAAATATTGCCAAAATCCAAGCCGAGTTGTTGAGTGAAGCTTGAAGCGTTAGAGCTTTCCACTTCCTGCAGTGCTTTCACTGCAGGAATATTTCTGGAACGATATAGTGCTTCTCTCATAGTCATCGTACCAAGAAATTCACCATCCACGTTGCGGATTTCTTGTCCGCTTTCGTATGAGTGAGGTCGATCTTCCATTGTTTTACCTGTAGACCAATCCAGAAATTCGATGGCGGGTCCATAAACCACTAAAGGTTTGATGGTGGAGCCGATAACACGATCCCTTGAAGTGGCGAAGTTGCGGCGGACATCTCCGCTGTACTCGCGAGCTGCGCCGACTCCGCGGATTGCGCCGGTTTGAGTATCGACGATGGTCATTGCAGACTGAACTTCTTCGTTAAAGAAAAGATCAGACGCCATCGTGCCGTTGATTGCTTTTTGTACGTCGGGTTCCAACGTTGTATAGATGGTCAACCCTTCATCCAAAGAAAAATCGCCTTCAAGTGATTGAAGTTCATCTTCGACCATTTCCATGAACGCCGTGTATTCTCCTGTAGGAGCCTCAGGACGTTGTTCTTCAGGCAACAATGAATCGGTTGCCGAAGCCGCTTGTGCTTCTTCTTTTTCGGCGGTTGTGATCTTGCCGTGCTGTTCCATCAGGCTCAGGACGATATTGCGCCGTGTCTCTGCCGCTTCAGGATTTCTGAAAGGATTGTATCCGTTCGGGCTTTGAGGCATTCCGGCCAAAAGGGCGGCTTCGTGCAACTCGAGCTCATTTAACGGCTTGCCATAAAAATGTTGTGATGCAGTTCCGAATCCATAAGTGTTGCCGGACATCAGAATCTTGTTGAAATACATTTCAAAAATCTCTTCTTTTTCATATTGACGTTCCAATTTATAAGCGAGATATGCCTCTTGAGATTTTCGTTTCAAGTTTTTGTCGTTGGTGAGAAATGAATTTTTGATGACTTGCTGGGTGATTGTGCTGGCTCCTTGTGAACCGAAACCGCCGGTGACGTTAGCGATAACCGCTCCGCCTAAACGAATGACATCAATCCCGGAGTGGCTATAGAAGCGGTTATCTTCCGTTGCCAGAATCGCATCTTCCATCATCTGTGGAATTTCATCGTAATTGATATATTCCCGGTTTTCGGAAGTGATATATGCAATCTCGGTTTCGCCGTCAGCTGCCAGGAAAGTGGGGCTGATCGGATCGCGCAGCAAGTCTTCGTCTAGATCCGGAGAGCTGCTGGCATAAAAAGTGAAGAGGCCCAAACCGAAGACGAGGCCAGCTACACCGAGGATCAAAACTGCCAATACCGCCCGTTTCAACCAGAAAATTGCAGGTTGTTTTTTGTTTGTTTTGTTGCTTTTCTTTTTTCGTTGTTCGTTTGCTTTTCTTCGCTGTTCCCGCGTTAATTGTTTATCACTCACAATTTGTTCCCCGCTTTCGTATATGTGCTTGTCTTACAGCTCGCGCAGTTTGGACAAGTAATCGAGGCTCGGATATGCCCCGGGTATTATTTCGATGGATGCTGCTGCAATTTCTTCCAACGTGACCGATTTTCTTCCCCCAGATTCCATCCGTTCCCAAAAAACTTCCAACGATTCAAACAGAATGATGAAGTAGCGTTGCAAAGCGGAAAATCGAATAATCATGAAGGCGATTCCATCATGGTCCACCACTTGTTTCATGTGATGAATCTGGTGTTCGTGAATGTTCTTTAATGGAAAGGATGTTTTGCTTTCGGTTTCCTTGGCTTCAAAATCTATATACTTTCCGTTCCAAACACCGTTGTAATCGGTGGTGGAAGGAGCTCTGAAATATGCTTCGCGAATGACAGCTGCGCTTCTTGAAGGATACTCGACTTTGACGATCTGCACGGGAACCGGTTTTTTATGGATGACGGCCAAACCGAGCGCCAAATAATAATCATTTGTTTCGTTCAACTCATCTTCCAGAGTTTTCCCGCGGTTGCTGAAAGAAAAATCTTTTTTCTTAGTATTTTTTTCAGTCGTTATTTTTGGAGGATTGAACTTTTTTCCGTTAGGATAATTGATGGTCATAGTGATACACCTCGCTTACTTTATCATATCACAAGAAGTTAGACGACTATCTTGTGCAAAAAGTTTCAGAGCACTGTGCTCAGTAATATAGAATACCTTATTCGAAGCAAAATGAAAAGAATGTCTGTTCGATTTTGTTCGTCCTATTTTCCTGAATATGATAAACTGAAACCAATGGAGGGATCAGCAAAATGACAGTTAAAGAACTCTCATCCGCTTTGTTTGATGAATGCGGAAAATGCCTGGATCGCTTTTATGATATGCGGGAAAGAGACGCGGTTCCGGATTTTTATGAAGACGTAAAACCATATGCCGATCATTGGCACACTGTGATAAATGAGTGGCAGGAAGAGTCGCTCCTATATATTAAGACCGAACGGCCTAAATATGTCCACAAACCGCAGATTGATAACGCGGCAGAAGGAATGGCCCAAGTGTTTGTCCAAAGCTTTTACAAAGAGACTAGCAAAAAGCGTTTTATCCAGACGATACAAGCTGCACAATACACATTGCAGACATTTATGCAGGCCATCGATGAAAAGAGTTCGAAGCCATGAAGAAACGAAAAACCTTGGTCCAACTGATGGATGAATGGAAAACGGAACCGGATATGATGGAACGGATCGTCCATTGGCACACTAGAAAAGAGAAGCCGGCGGTCTATGCCGACTTTCCGGAAATGATGCACGAGAGTCTTAAGAATGCACTTCTCAAAAAAGGAGTCGGGCAATTATATACTCATCAGCGTCAAGCATTTGATTTGGCGCAGGAGCACAAATCCTATACAGCGGTCACACCCACTGCGTCAGGAAAATCTTATTGTTACCATTTGCCGGTATTGAACCGGATTTTGAATGATCCTGGGGCCAGAGCTTTGTATTTATTTCCAACTAAAGCGTTGGCACAGGACCAAAAAAGCGATTTGCATGATTTGATTGAAAAAACGGAAGCTGACATTTTGTCGTACACGTATGACGGGGACACATCTCCTGCCATTCGGACAAAAGTGAGAAAAGCGGGCCAAATCGTCATGACCAATCCGGATATGCTGCATTCCGCGATTTTGCCGCATCACACAAAATGGGTGAGCCTGTTTGAAAATCTTCATTATATAGTGATTGACGAGTTGCATACGTACAAAGGTGTTTTTGGCACGCATGTAGCTCATGTTATTCGCCGATTAAAGCGAATTTGCGAATTCTACGGAAGCAATCCAATTTTTATCTGTACATCGGCAACGATTGCAAACCCTAAAGAACTTGCTGAAAGCTTGACGAACACTGAACATGTGCTGATCGATCAAAACGGCGCGCCAGCAGGGAAAAAACATATTGTTTTTTATAATCCGCCCATCATTCACCCGACTTTCGGTGTAAGGCGAAGTGCTGTGTTGGAAGTACGGGATCTGGCAACCCAACTGATCAAAGAGGGAATCCAGACCATCGTCTTCGCAAAAAGCAGGGTCCGTGTTGAAATGCTCGTGACCTATCTGCAGGCGGTTACCAAGCATAAATTGCAGGACGAATCGATCAAAGGCTATCGTGGCGGTTATTTGCCGACCGAGCGAAGAGCGATTGAAAAAGGGTTGCGTGACGGTTCGAT
>DATHVY010000289.1:0-2058 GCA_035461045.1 Planococcus sp. (in: firmicutes) | reverse complement strand
AATGCCGATTTCGGAAGAATACGCTTCAAATTCGCTTTTTCCCAAATCTTTTTTCAATGCGTCAAGAATCGACTGTTCATTTGAAAGAATCACCTGTTTCAAGCGCTCGAGCTGAGCTTTCCTGAAATCAGCGGGCTTCGTGGCCCCTGTATAATAATAAGAACGTTGGTCTTCCAACATCTGTTCCACATCGTTTGCTGTAAAATTCATTTGTGTACCTCCATTAGTTTTAATTAAGATTTCGTTTCTTTCAAAAGTTGATCAATCCAACGCTGAACAATCAAGCCTTCTTCAAAAGGGACGAGCAGCGTTGACTGGTTTTTCATTTCTTCAAACAAGGTCGGGACTTCTTGGAGTCCCGCAACCGGTTTGCGGTCTTCATTTTTTCGTGACAGATAGAGTTGCGACCAATTTTCCAGAGTAAGTACACCCTTTTCTCCATAAACCTTGAATTGCAGCAGCTCTTTTTGTCCGATGCCGCTCAATCCGGTTAGGAGCACTGGAAGCCCATCTCTCGTCTTCGCGTGGGCCACAAGCCCGGTTTCGCACAAGTCCTCCTGCTCAGGATAATCGATCTGATGAGCTGTAATCTCAATTTCCCCGAAAATCCGATGGATAAGCTGTAGATAATGAGGGAATATCTCCCTCACGAACCCTCCTTGGCTCCTAGAAGCAATCCACGGATTTTGTTGCCATGCTCTCGGCCATTCCGGGAAAAAGCATTGCAGTTCAATGCGCTTCACATCACCGATTTCTCCACTCTTGATCAGTTTTGTCATTTCCCGCACTTCCGTTTTGTACATCAAAGGAAAATGCATCGCTGATTGAACACGGTTGTCAGCGACTGCTTTTACCATCCCGATTCCCTGCTCCACGTTATGGGCCAGCGGTTTTTCACTTAGTATGTGAATGCCGGCTGATGCCGCTTTTGCAGCTATCTCTGCATGTGAAGAAGGCGGAGTTCCAATATATACCCAGTCTATTTCCTGATGCAATAAGTCGTCCAAGGAGTCAGACAACGCAACACCATATGTCTTATCAAGATAATCCAAGCGCTCCTGATTCTCATCAAAAACACCGACTATCTCTATTCCTTCATGTTGTTGAATTTGTTGGATGATCCGTTCACCAACGATGCCGGCACCGATAATACCAATGGAAATCATGGAAAAACCTCTTTTCATTAATATCTAAAAAATTATATTTTTCTTCTCTGTTTATCAGTGTAACCTTTAGGGGTATAGAATAGTCAATTAATTCAAACTGATAATAAATGGAGGGAATTTCATGGAGAAGCAAGAAAACTGGTGGGAACCCATTTTTTCTGGGGAATTAGAAGTTGGCATTAATAAGGAAAGTCTGGAAAGGATGGAGCAAGAATCCTTTCTTTACTTCAACGAAATTCAGCTTGATACGGAAACATCGGTCTGAATGGTCGCTTCATTTGTTTCAAGCCCTTACGTTACATAAAAACGCCTTGTCAATGGAGAATTGATCAAGGCGTTTTAATTATTCCACGCTTCTCCATAAATACAAGGCTGCATAGGATAAATATGGAGACCACTCTGGCAAAAACTTTATAATCTCTTCCTGCTTCGGTTTCTCATCCAATTGCCATTGGGCTTTCAGTGCATTTTGCAGACCGATATCCGCTAAAGGAAACAAATTCGGCCTACCCAATCCGAACAACAGGAAATTTTGTGCCGTCCATGGACCGACCCCACGATATGAAATCATTTCTGCCGTGACTTCTTCGTCGCTTTTGGATCGCATGCCAGGCAAATCCAATGCTCCGCTTTCGATTGCTTGTGACAGTCCGATCACATACTCGGCTTTGCGGCTACTGAACTGCAATTCCCTCAAATCCGCAACTTGCAACCCAGCGATGGTTGCCGGCGACGGATAAAACCAGACTCCCTCTTTTTCCATGCCAAAAGATTGTACAAAACGGCTTGTTAATGTATGGGCAAAAGCCAAGTTCAACTGTTGGTGAATAATGCTTTTCATCAAGCAGCCATACAAGGAAAATTCCCTGATCAATGGGGTTCCCTGATGCTC
>DATHVY010000288.1:0-4743 GCA_035461045.1 Planococcus sp. (in: firmicutes) | reverse complement strand
TCAGCAAGGAAAAAGCCTTATAAAAACTTTTTGAGTTTGCAGCAGTCACTTCTTCGCAATAGGCATAAGCTTCTTTTGCATTCATCATCAATCACTCCTTTGTTGTAGGAAATCGTTTTGAACTTCCGCAGCCATCAGCTTCGCACCCTGCATGACAATCGGGATTCCCCCTCCGGGATGAACCGATGCTCCCACCGCATATAAATTATCCATTTTAAAAGGTTTTACTTGAGGTCGGAAAACTCCGGATTGAAGCAAACTCGGTGCAATGCCAAAGCTTCCTCCCTTGAACAATCCAGCAGCCTCCGCTTCAGTAGGAGTGCGGACTTCCATCCACTCGATGGCTTCTTTGAAATGCGGAAAAGCCAATTCTTCCACCCGGTCAACCACTCCATCGATCCATTCCTTTTCTTCTCCCCACTGAATATCTGTGCCGGAAGGAACGGGGATCAATACATATAAAACACCTTTTCCCGCAGGAGCCAATGAGTCATCGATCTTGGAAGGATGAAACGTATAAAAAGCCGGGTTTTCAGGAAGCTTTTTTTTCAGGAACACATCGCTCATGTGCTGTTCATAACTTTCACCGATAAAGAACTGATGAATATTCACATCTTCATAAATCCGGTCAAGACCGAAATAAAGCAGGACACAACCCGAAGATGGTGTAAAGGACCGCTGCTTTTGTTCCGGCAAAACGTCTTTGATCGTCGGGAAATCCCCGTTAAAGACGACCGCATCAAAAGCTTCAAAGCCTTGTTCCGTTTCCACGCCAGTTACTGTGCGATTTTCAGAAACGATGCTCCTTACCGGGCAGCCGGTCCTTATGGTGATGTTTTGAGCACGAAGCTCCATTTCGAGAAGCGGAATCAGGTTTCCGTAACCGCCCTTTAAATAATAGACGCCGTGCTCATGCTCACTGAAAGGAACCAATGAGTACATCGCGGGAGCATTAAACGGGTCTCCACCGATATAGAGTGATTGCAGGGAATAGGCCAGTTGAAGCCTTTCATCCCGGAAATACGAGGACATCAACCCATTGACCGATTTCTGGGGCTTCAGTTTCAGTAATTTCTTCACATTTCCCGGCGTCCAGAACTGGGCCGGTTTGACAAATGAATGTTCCAGAAAGGCGGGCTTGCCGATTTCGAATCTTTCCCGGCCTTCTTTGACGAACTTTTTGAAACCTTCCTTTTCCTCTGGGAAAATTCGTTCGACCTCTTCCAGCTGTCTGTCGAAATCAGGGTATTTGGTATAAACAACCCCGTCCGGAAAACGGATGGTGTATAGAGGGTCACAAAGCATCAGTTCAAAACGGTCTTTGGAAATTCCTGCTTCTTCGAGTAACTCGGTGAACATTTCCGGAAGCAGTACGATTGTCGGTCCTTCATCGATCCGGAAACCGTCTCTTTCCACAAAGGTCAAGCGCCCGCCAAGTTTATTCGACTTTTCAAATATGGTCACTTCGAATCCCATCTTCTTTAAATATAGGGCGCCCATGAGGCTCCCGACACCACCGCCAACGATTGCAATTTTCATAGTGTCGCCTCCACAACAGGAAGCGGTGATACCTTGAAGGTTTCGATGCCGTTTTCTTCAAGAATCCCGTTTGAGGTGATTCTCGCCGATTCGAGTATCGTTGGAAGCCCGCTCCCTGGGTGGGTGCCTCCCCCAACAAGCCAGCAATGATCCAATTCTTCAAACTTATTGTGAGGGCGGAATACCATCATTTGCGTGAGCTGGTGGCCCAAATTGAAGGTAGCGCCTCTATAAACGGAATAATCTTCCTGCCACCCCATTGGCGTCAACACTTTTTCCACTTCAATGTGATCGCGCAAGCCTTTGAATTCGGTCTTTTCTTCTATTATATCTAAAACCAGTTCCCGGAATTGCTGCTGCTCATTTTCCCAGCCGATATCACTGAAATTATTGGGAACCGGTGCCAAAATGTACAAAGCAGATTTCCCTTCAGGTGCCAGCGTTGGATCCGTCACGCTGGCATTTTGGATATAGATGGATGGATCGGCCGATAGGGTTCTCGACTTCGTAATTTCTTCCACATTCTTTTTGTAGTCCTTGGAAAAAACAATCGTATGGTGCGACAGGTCGTATTTTTTATCCAATCCCAAGTAAAGCATGAATGTTGAACAGGAATATTTTTTCTTTTCCAGCTTTTCAGGCGTGTATTTTTTCAAGATTCCCGGTTTGACCAAATGGGTCATGACATGGGCGAAATCCCCATTAATCACGACTTCATCCGCAAACTCCTCTGTACCATCTTGCAGCGCTACGCCTTTGACCGAACGACCTTCGATAATCAGCTGGTCCACACCGTTGCCTGTATGGATCGTCCCACCCAATTCGGTAAAGGCTTTGGCCATTGCCTGTGATAATTGATTAACGCCCCCGATCGGGTGATAGATGCCATAGGCATGTTCCATGTATGAAAGAATTGTAAAGGCACCCGGACATTCCCAAGGAGACATTCCCAGGTACTTGGATTGGAATGCGAAGCCCATTCTTAACCGCTCGTCTTTGAAGTAACGGGATAGCACATCGTATAAGGTTTTATTGATTTCAAGTTCAGGAAGTGCTTTTAATACGTTCGGCTGAATCATGTGTACAAAGCGATCCATCCGGCTCTGGAGAATCGGGGACAGCACTTCCAGTTTTTTCGCGCTATCTTTCATGAAACGCATGTAACCTTCACCATCACCTGCGAAGTTTTCATCGATTTGGGCTCTCATCTTTTTTTGATTGCGTGTCATGATCATCTTCTGATCTTCAAATATAAGCTCGTACATCGGTTCCAATTCAATGGCTTCCATATAGTCATGAAGGTTTTTTCCAACCGCCGTGAAAATTTCTTCCACTATATGAATCATGCTTAAAAACGTTGGACCAGTATCAAATACAAAATCCCCTATCCGCAGTTCAGCATTTCTGCCTCCAACCTTATCCTGTTTTTCATACACATCCACTTTAAAGCCTTTTCCGGCTAAAAGCATAGCCGCGGCGAGCCCTCCTGGCCCTGCTCCAATTACGATTATTCTGCTAGTCATTGGTGGAGTCCTCCATCCGTCGATTGATATAATTATTTTATATAATTGTTATACTTAAATTATACAAAATAACGGCTTATAAAACTAGCTTTAACTCTTACTGCTAATAATACAGGAAAATACGTGAAATTGAGAATTAATAGCACAAAACAATCAAAATTACTTGAATTTTGAGATAATTCCAGTTTTCAATTTTAACCTACAGGCTATTTTTACATCAAAATCATGTTCCGTCAGAAGGAGTATATCCGTGAAAATAGTGAATTATGTCGCCTTTGCACTTTTAATCACCGAAGAGTACCATGCGGCGTTATCGGAGTATGTGCCTTGTATGAGTTCCGTTGAATCCATAGAAAAAGAGCTTTCCGGCATGGGCCGAAAAGCTCTTGGTTTTATTTGAACACTTTTATTTTCACATTTTTGCGGCCCCATTGGATAGCACCTTTTTGAGTGGGAATAAACACATCGATTTTGTTGCCTTTAATGGCGCCGCCGATATCTCCGGCTACTGCGTAACCGTAGCCTTCGACGTGGACTTTTGTTCCAAGCTTGATCACTTTAGGATCTACGGCAATGACTTTCATGCCCGGATTTTTTTTCAGGTTGATCCCTGTTTTCGTGATGCCTGAGCAACCTTTGCAGGAAGCTGTATAGGCTGTAGCTGATACCGTAAATTCTTTCGAAGATGCTGATGAGGATGCGACTGATGTGGTACGTGCTGGAGTGACTGAACCGCTTTTGGTCAATTTCAGTTTTTGTTTAGGATGTATCGTGTTCGATTTCAACCCGTTCCATGATTTCAGATTAGTTACCGATACTTTCTGGGTCTGCGAGATTTTATAAAGAGTGTCCCCGCTTTTTACGGTGTATGTAGAGGATGAAGCTGAAGCAGTAAAAGAAGAAGCAAGTAACAGAATCATTGTCAGAACAAATGTCGTCATTAGTTTTTTCAAAGTTGGCTCTCTCCTTTGTTTGTGCAGCAAGTACAAACAAAATACCACGGCAATGTTACAGGCATGTTACTGATTGGGTCATTCTACGTTACAATATCCACTTATTTATGTGACAAAAGAAACAGTCTGCTCTTCACCCTCCAGTTCAATCGTTCCGATCAACGGACAGGACTTTCATATTTCCCGGGAAATATCCGCAAACGCATCCATCAGCCAAATAAAAAAGCGGACGATTTATCATCGCCCGCACAAGTTATTTTTTTGCTTTGTGTACTTTCAATTTCTTGCCTTTTATGGTTCTGTCTCTCATTTCCTTGAGAACCATCGGGCCTTTTCCATTTAAGATGTCCACATAAGTAACGGTATCCTGGATTTTGATAATCCCGATATCTTCAGCGGTGATTCCAGGAATGTTCGTCAAGGTTCCAACAAAATCGAAAGCCCTTAATTTCTTTTTCTTGCCGCCATTAAAATACAGCTTCATGATATCTTTGTTGACTTGCTCGTTTTTATTTTTCTTTAATTGCGGCAGGCTTTCCAGCTTCTCTGTGAATGCGTCCCGCGCTTCGTCGACTTCCCGTGGAGTGGGAGTGGATCGGCGGTCGATTTCCATGCCGATATAGGATTCGATTTCGTTCAGGAACTTATCTTCGTTGGGCGTGACAAACGTGATGGCCTTTCCGGTCTTGCCGGCTCTTCCCGTCCGCCCTGCCCGGTGAACGTAACTT
>DATHVY010000287.1:0-6767 GCA_035461045.1 Planococcus sp. (in: firmicutes) | reverse complement strand
GGCGTTCGGTTGAATATAGCCTCTTTCTTCTAGAAGCTGGAAGTCCTCAAGGGTTTTGACCCACCATTCATTCGTCAAAGATTCTTCGCCGTTTTGAAGTTTTTCGAAAATATCTTCATCCGGTGCATTGTTCATCATCATACTGTTCATGAATTGGTTCGGTCCGATATCCGCACCAGGAAATGCAATCGGCGTGATGCCGTTCTCAAGCAACGTATCGCTCATTTCCTGGAACTCGGTCCAGCTTGTCGGAACTTCGAGTCCAAGTTCATCAAACATGCCTTTATTGTAGACTGGCATATTGAATACTAGTTGATAAGGGATCGCAAATTGTTGCCCGTTTTTTTGGCCAACCGTAATCAAGTCCTCATCGAAATTTGATACAAACTCTTCATCTGATAGGTCTTCGAAAAATCCTGCATTATGGATCACTTCAAATTGTGCTCCTGGAAACGAAGTGAAAACATCCCCTGTAGAACCGTCCTGAAGCATCCGATGTCCGGTCGCCTGATACTGATCAGAAGGATAGACGTTCATCGCCACTGTGATGTCCGAGTTTTCTTCTTCGAACTGTGCAATGATCTCGTTAAAAACAGCACTGTCTTCTCCACGCCAATGGATAAAACTGATCTGAGTCGTTTCGCCGTCTTCATCACCGCCGGCAGTGTCATTTCCATCTCCCGCACAGGCAGATAAGGCCAGTAAAGGAACTAGAAATCCGGTTGCCATAAATGCATATTTTTTCAACATAGCTGAATCCTCCCTCACATTTAAAATTCATCTTGCTTATTATCAGTTATACCCTAAAAATGTTTTTAAATACAGAATAATTACTATATTCAGCATTAGATTTGACAAAAGGCTGTTAATTTCATAAGATGAGTTCAACCTTTTTTGTGCGGATTTGGCAGAAGGTGCCGGGAGCGGCATCGCCTAAGTACAGATGAGCAGAGCATAGCTGAGTGAAATCGTCGAATAAGAAGAGTAGTGCAAATCAGCCTTTCAGAGAGCCGATGGTGGGTGAGAATCGGCAGGTTGGTTTGTGTGAATGGACTTATGAGAGATTCCTTGACCCATTTAGGTGTAGAGGAATCCGTCTTCCCCGCGTTACAGGGGGTGAGTGGAAGCTTCAATCAGCTTCAATGCGAGGTGGTACCGCGGCTAGACCGTCCTCTTCAAGGGATTTTTCTGTCCTTTGAAGAGGACTTTTTATTTTCAGGAGTCCGGTGCTTGCCCGCATCCCAGATTGAGAGGAGATGAGCGGAGATGGAAATGAGAAAGATTGATGGAGATTCATTGACGCCGATTGCGGTGTTTAACCGATTAAAAGGAAAGAATAAATGCTTATTGGAAAGTTCTTTGAAGACAACGGCATCAGGCCGTTATTCGTTTATCGCAGCGGACCCTTCGAAAAGCTATATCGGACGGGGGCTGGTTTTGACTGAACAGAATCTGAGAACCGGAGAAAAAACGGAACATAGCGGAAAGCCGCTGGAACTGATCAAATCACTGATGCCGGAACACAAGGCGGAAGTGGATGGCCTGCCCTTTACCGGTGGAGCATTGGGGTATATCGGTTACGATGCGATCCAAACCTATGAGCCGATTGGCATTTTTGAAAAAGACAGCTTGCAAATGCCTGACATCCACCTTCATTTGTACGAAACGATGGTGGTATTTGATCACGTGAAAAACGATGTGACCATCATTTCGTTTGAAGGCAGACTGGATGAAATCGAAGAACAGCTTCGTCAGCCTGAGTCGATGGCTGCAGGAGTGGAACAGCCACCGTTGCAATTTACATCGACAACCGATGCAACGGCGTTCCGAAAAAAAGTCGAGCAGGCAAAAGAGCATATCCGCCAAGGCGACGTGTTTCAGCTTGTGCTGTCCCAAAGGCTATCGGCATCGTATAAAGGAGATGCATTTACACTCTATCGCAAGCTGCGCAAACAAAATCCGTCACCGTATCAGTTTTTTGTGGAATTTGACGATTATGCGATTGTGGGGGCGTCGCCTGAAAGTTTGTTGACCATCCGTGATGGTCATATGGTGACAAATCCGATCGCGGGGACTCGGAAGCGCGGACAAACGGTGGAAGAAGACGAAGACCTGGCAACAGAGTTGTTGAATGATGAAAAAGAACGGGCTGAGCACCAGATGCTGGTCGACTTGAGCCGAAATGATGTCGGGCGTGTGGCGGCTGTCGGGTCTGTCGGCATTCCGAAATATATGGTAATTGAGCGATATCAGCACGTTATGCACATTGTTTCGGAAGTTACGGGAACATTGAATCAGAAGATGCACCCATTGGATGCGCTTGTTTCCTGTCTGCCTGCTGGCACGGTTTCCGGAGCCCCGAAAGTCCGGGCGATGCAATTGATCCGGGACTTTGAGGAAGAACGGCGCGGGGTTTACGGGGGAGCGATCGGCTACCTGGGCTTTAACGGCAACCTCGATGTCGCACTAGCAATCCGGACGTTCGTAATAAAGGATGAGCAAGTCCATGTTCAAGCCGGAGCAGGGATTGTTTACGATTCGGATCCCCAACTGGAGTTTGAAGAAACGCTTCATAAAGCAAGATCTTTGACGGAGGTGTTTGGATGATTCTTTTAATCGATCATTTTGATTCGTTCACTTACAATATTTATCAGGCCGTTGCGGAAATGGGCTATGACGTAGAGGTCGTTCGTTACGGCGTTTTATCTGTCGAAGAAATCAAGGCGAAAAAGCCGGAGGCAATTATTTTATCGCCAGGTCCCGGACACCCGGATGCCGTGCCTGAGTCGATCCGGTTGGTGAAGGAAGTTTACGGATCCATTCCACTCCTTGGCATCTGTCTTGGCCAGCAGATCATTGGAGCGGCTTTTGGAGCGGAAGTGGTGCAGGCACCATTCGTACGTCACGGAAAAGTATCCGCCCTCAACCACAACGGGATAGGGGTCTTTGAGGGAGTGCAGCAAGCTCTGCCAGTTATGCGCTATCATTCACTTACCATCAAACAAGGTTCCACTCCGGAGTTTTTGGAAGTCCAGGCGGTTGCGGAGGATGATGGCACAATTCAAGCAGTCAAACACAAGGATCATCCGGTGTTCGGAATGCAATTTCATCCGGAATCCATCGGCACGCCAAACGGTGCGCTACTAATGGAGAAATTCCTCACAAGCTTGCCAAGCATAGCTAAAGTCATTTAATGGCCTTAATGATAGTTTCTCCACAACAAAGAAATCCGGACGCACATCGCGTCCGGATTTCTTTTGCGTGAACTATTGCCGGATAATCGGCAAGGTACAGCAGCGGAATGCGCCGCCTGATTTGATGATTTCTGAGAAATCGACTTCGATGACGTCGTATCCCCGTGCCGTCAGTTGTTTATTGACATTTTTGTTGTTGGGTTGGCTGAACACTTTTTTGTTGCCAATGGATAAAACGTTGGTGCCTAACGCAAACTGTTCTTTTGCATCCACGCGGATAAGTGTATAACGCTCTGCCAGCATTTGAACTGTCTCAAGGCTCAAAGCCTCAGGAAAAATGAGGGCTTCTGTCGGTGAAAGGATATTGAATACGCAATCAAGGTGCAAATACTTTTCATTGAAGGCAATGGGAATCACTTCAAAATCCGGCAGTATCTGTTGAAGTTCGCGCACTGAATTCTTTGAAGTTCTGCTGCTGACGCCTATATAGACCGTATCCCGGTCAATGATGACATCTCCGCCTTCAATGCGGTGGCCGGCGAGATGTTTTAAAGAAAAGCCAGCCGCTTCCAGCCAATTCTGCAATGCCACTTCTTCACCTTTTCTGATATCGCTTGCCATTTCACTTATAAATACGGTCTCCCCGATTGTGAAGCCGATGTCGCGGGTGAAGACCTGTTCAGGAAAGCGGTCATCCGGCTCGAGAAGGTCGATGCGAATGCCTTGCTGCTTCAATGCTTCTACAAAGCTATTATGTTGAATTAGCGCTTTATTAACATCGATATTCTCATCCTTATACCTCTTTTGAACATCGTTGATCACTTCTTTGATCTCCATGAACCGAGGGGGGCACAATAATACCCGCTGTAAAGGATCGTACTCACTTTGACAGCGCGCTGATTGGGATTCTTTTGCATATGCTGACATATTATTGCCTCCAAATAACTTAGTTGTTACTACATTAATTCCCATTGTTTAGTGCATCTGAAACATTCTTATTTTTACATGAATATACATTTTAAGAGTTTTGGCTCATTCTTTTGGAAAGTGGATAAATAGCAAGGCTCTGTAGAACGATGGACAAGATTACCACGCCAAAAGCGATGGATAGAATGGTTTCAATTTCCCTCGTTTCACCGGAAGCCAGACTCAGAAGAAGTGCGACTGAAACGGTTCCTTTGATTCCGGAGACAGTGAGCAAAGCAAGTTCTGCCCAATTGAACTTTCTGCGCCACTTAGGATTGATTGTGGTCAGTACGGTGACCATGATGAAACGAATAATCAACGTCAAAGTGAAAACAATAAGAATAGACCACACATCTTCCAGGTTTAGATGACTCAAAAATTCAATGCCAATCATCAGAAAAATGAGTGACAGAATCGCAGGCTCGATTACTTCCCAGAAACCGTCTAAAAAACGCCGGTATTCTTTTTCCGGATCTGACCGATCCAGTTCCCAGGAAAGCGTCAATCCGGCAGAAATAACCGCCAAAAGTCCAGCCAGATGAAAATATTCCGCAATCTGAAAACTTGAATAAGCCAAAATCAAACTGAGCATGACTTGATAATGATGGTGCTTCACCACATGAAGAACTTTCATGAAAATCCAACTCAGCAGGAAGCCGATTAAGGCACCACCGCCTGCTTTAATGAAGAAATCAGACAGAAAAGAACTGAATTGAAAGTCTTCATGTCCCATGAACATTGCGGAGACAATCCCGAAAATGACAATGCTGGTGCCGTCGCTCGCAAGCGATTCGCCTTCTACCACTTCCTTCACTTTATCGTCCTGGTCGGCTTCCTGCTGGATGGAGATTACTGACACAGAGTCGATGGGCGTTAAAATTGAGGCAATGAGCAAAGCGCCTGTAAAGGTGAGAGATGCCAAACCCAGTAAATAGATGGATGAGCCGAGAAGAAGCACGCCGATTATGATGCCGATAGTGCCGATGACCGCAATAATCCCGGCATTTTTTTTTAACCAGTTAATATTGAATTGATAGGCGGCAGTGAATAGGACAGCGGGCAAAAACCAATCATGGATCAATTGTTCTGAAGGTTCCACTCCTGCAAAAAATGCAAAAAAAGACAAACCGATTCCAACTAGCACCAATACCATCGGGACTGGAAAATTATTCTGTTTCTTGTCGATGGTGAATACAAGAAAACCGATAAGTAATAATAGGATGATGTGGCTAAGTTCCATGTCGATGTCTCCTTCATGCTTGCTGGGGTTACTTCGTTGGTTCCCTGTCCGGAGTTTACCTAAACGAAAAAAAACTGCAGCATATTCTGCCACAGCTCAAAACTGAAATGACTCTTACTATTCCAATTCTTGTACCGCAAAAGAAACCATTTCATAGCGCTGATCTACGCGAACCACAGTGAATGTTATCCGAAGATCGTATCGATCAGCCAAATGCTGGATTGAATCGTTTCCTTGATAAAGATTTATGGCATAATAATCATTGCCGACTTTCACTTCGATTACTCGCCCATCCGCTAATCCGAATGGTTCTTCTGTGGTGATTTGCAACACTTCACCCGAGACTTGAAGTTCTTGCAGCACTTGCAATGTACCAGTTGGCAAGGCGATCGTGTCCTCGAATTTGTTTTGTAATGTGTACTTGGTATCACCCGATTTCACCACGTATGTTGCAGAAGTTAGGGGTATCACACCCGTATCAGGATAAAGTGTTAAAAATTGCCCGATCAGAATGAGGTCCGATGTCAATCCGTTAAGACGTTTGATGCTGTCGATTGAAACACCTGTCCGTTTGGAAATGGAATACAACGTATCTCCTTTGACCACCTGATAAATTCTGTTGTCCAGATTCTCCTGGTTTCCATACCATGGTTGGTCCTTGTGTGGAATCACGATTTTTTGTCCGACTCTTATGAGGGTGCTTGTGGTGAAATTTGCTGCCATCAGCTGTTCAACTACCAAACCGTTCGCTTTCGCAATGCTGTAGAACGTATCCCCTGGTTGGACGATGTAGTAACTCGCCACTTCACTCGTTGCACTCGGTGTAATCACTGGTCCCGCAACTGCAGCGGATGAGGCTAAAGCAAGCGACAAGAGGATTTTGGACATTCGTCTGCTTCCTTTCGACGAATGGGGGGGCTCCTTTTTGGCTTGAGGTACGGGAATTAGCTTGATTTTTTCCATCTCACTCCCTACTTTCTGGTTTTATTTTTAGTGCTATTATCCCTTAATCTACCCGCAAATAGAAATTAATAATCATTTTATTGTCATTTTTCTGACAATTTTATAACTTAATATTCGCAAATGCTCCTATAAATAAAAACGGCCAACAAATTAAATTACAATTTGTTGGCCGTTTTTAAATTACATTTTAAAATGTTACGATTCAGCACCCTTACAACTATTGTTGATCTTTATAGAAAACTTTATCAACATTATATTTGGCCTGCTTGCTGTTGATCAGATAGGTTTCGTAAATTTCACGTTCCATCGGATCTTCCACAATCGAAACCGATATGCGATAGACTTCTTCCCGGTGATTTTTCAAAGGGGAGACATTGTCTTCGAAATGCTTTTTCACGCGTTGG
>DATHVY010000286.1:0-3904 GCA_035461045.1 Planococcus sp. (in: firmicutes) | reverse complement strand
AAGAAAGTGCCTGATGAAAGCTCGAAAGTGCCTGTTGAAGGGGTGGAAGTGCCTGATAGGAATCGAAAAGTGCCGGAAGAAAATGAAGGTGCTGGTTGAGACTAAGAAAGTGCCTGATGAAAACGAGAAAGCGCTTGATTGGAAGTGGAAAGTGCCTGTTAAGGTTTCAACCTGGAGGGTAGATGAAAAAAAGTTTCAAGATGTTGATAAAAAAAGTGAAAATTCCTCTGCTTACTTCCACTAAATGTAAGAAGCTGTGCGCTATGCGACCAGCGGACACTGCTTAAAACTCTCCCCATCAGAACGTGAAGCTCTGATCCACCTCCACCAAAGATTAGAACCGCACCCCCAGCGCCTCCGGGGTCGGCGAAGTTAGGAGACTGTCAGCGAAAGCTGGCTGGCTCCTGACGAAAGCCTTCCCCAAAGCCGATTAGCGGATAGGCATCAATGATTAGCCTCAAGAAATTAAGAAGAATTTTGAGAAGTTTTTCCAAAAGGAGAAATCTCTCCGATTATTTCAACCAAATGTAAAAAACTGGCCGCATATGCGGCCAGCCAAGATTATTCACGCTTGAATTATTTCTTATTTGCATTCCGGACATTTGCCGTAGATTTCGAATTTATGGTTATCGATTTCGTATGCAGGCAGTTCGGCGCCGAGCATATCCATTGGACATACGTGTATTTCTTTGATTTTGCCACAATCCCGGCAAATGAAATGATGGTGGTGCCGGTCACTTTCGCAGTGCATGCGGAAGTGGCGTTCCCCGGACAACTCCGTTTCTTCCAGTATACCCAAACTGACAAATGTAGCGAGGTTGCGGTATACGGTGTCATAGCTCATGCTCGGGTAATCTTTCTGCATCACATCCAATAAGTCACGGGCGGTTAAATAACGGTCATCTTTAGAAAATAACTCCAAAATTTCATTTCGCTTTGAAGTTTCCTTGAATCCGTTCTCTTTCAAAACAATCCATGCTTTCGTCAAGTTCATGCGATAGCCCCCTTTTTCACTGAAAGTGAAACTTTCTTATAAATGATGACTGCCAATAACAGTATAATCGATGTGACCACGATTGTGCCGCCTGGAGCCAAGTCAAAGTAAAAAGCGGTAATAAGTCCGGTGATGACCGAAACCTCTCCGAAGATAATCGAATAAATGATGGTCTGCTTGAAGCTTTTAGATATTCTCATAGCTGTTGCCACCGGAATGGTCATCAACGACGAGACCAGAAGAATGCCGACGATGCGCATTGAACCGGCAATGACAAGTGCCGTCACGATCATGAACAGGAAATGAATCCATTTTGCCGGAAGGCCAGAAGCTCTTGCATATTCATCATCAAAAGAAAGAACAAATAGCTCCTTGAAAAACAGCCAAATAAACAACAGAACAACCAGCGCAATGATTACGACAATCATCAAGTCTTCCCTGCTGACTGCAGAAACCGATCCGAACAGATAACCGAACAGGTCATTGGAGAATCCTTGAGCCAAAGAAATGAAAATGGCTCCGAATCCAATGCCGGCTGACAGGATTATCGGGATTGCCAGTTCTTCGTAATGTTTGTACAGGCTTCTTAAACGTTCAATGAGAACAGATCCCCCTACTGATGCGGCAATTCCGAGGAATAATGGATTCAGCGTTGCAAACGCTGCCACACTCTGGCTGAGGTAAAGGCTGCCAGCGATGCCCGCCAGCGTCACGTGACTGAGTGCATCTGCAATCAGCGACAGTCTTCTGACAACGATGAATACTCCGAGCAATGGTGCAATTACACCGATGATGATTCCGGCTGCAAATGCATTTTGAAGAAATTGGTAGGTCATTATTGCTTCAATCATGGTCATGGCTTCCTCCGATATGATGGATTTTCCGGACGGAATGCCCGTACCATGCTTCGCGTTTTTCATCACTCATCGTATGCAAGTGCTCTTTGAAACCATGGAAATGGATTGTCTGATTTAAACAAGCGACATGAGTGATGCGGTCCGTGACCGTATCCACATCGTGGGTCACCAAAATCAGTGTGATGTTTTTCTCTCGGTTCAGTGACGCCAGCATATTGTAAAACGACTGGACATTCTGATGGTCGATACCGACCGTCGGCTCGTCCAGGATCAGCAGCTTCGGCTTGCTGACAAGCGCCCTTGCAATAAATACCCGCTGCTGCTGCCCACCAGATAACTCACTGACACTCCGATCCTTGAAGCTCTCCATGCCTACCGAGGCCAAGGCCTCTGCCACTTCCTGCTTTTTGGTTTTTGGCAAGCGATGAAACAGCCCTGCCTTCTTAGCCAATCCTCCGGCAACCACTTCTTCCACGGTCGCAGGAAATCCAGAATTGAACGAATTCGACTTTTGCGAAACATAGCCGATCCATTCCCGATGTTTGAAGTTTTTCGAATCGATGCCAAATAGTTGAATCGACCCTTTGGAAGGTTTGATCAACCCAAGCATGATTTTCAGTAAAGTGGACTTTCCGGATCCATTCGGGCCCAATATGGCCAGAAAGTCCCCTTCTTCCACTTTCATTGAAATGTTTTCCAACGCTTTTGTTTGTTCATATTCAAAACTGATATCTTTGATGTCCAATAATGGTGCAGCCATTCGTTGCCGCCTCATTTCCAATTAATAATGATTACGATTTACATTAGAATAGTATAAGCCACATCTGCTTTGATGTAAACAGATTAATCTCGATACTCCCTATTCAAACTGCCCTTCATTAAATGTTTCCCCCGTTATAGGTACCAGCTTCCACAGGATATTAAAAGGCCATGAACATAAAGTTCATGGCCTTCAAATTTATGGCTGCTATAGGGCAGGTGTTTTCAATTCCTCGATCTTAGCTGGTGAAAAGACGCCCGCTTTGAACATTTCAATTTCGAACGCATATGGTGGCTTTTTGTTTTTAGCGTCCAGGCCTACATACGGGGTTTCTAGTATTTTCGGCACATGCATAAGTTCGGGATGATGAACGATTTCATTCAAGGCATCAAAACCGATTTCTCCAAAGCCGATATTTTCATGGCGATCTTTGCCAGCACCGCGAATATTTTTGCTGTCGTTGATGTGGAGAACTTGCAGGCGATCGATTCCGATGATGCGATCAAATTCCTTCAACACTCCGTCAAAGTCGTTTTTGATATCATAGCCTGCATCATGGACGTGGCATGTATCAAAACAAACTGATAAACGTTCGTTGTGCGTCACGCCGTTAATGATTGCAGCGATTTCTTCAAAATTCCGCCCACACTCCGTGCCTTTTCCTGCCATTGTTTCCAGCGCGATATTGACTGGGAAATCTTGTGTCAGAACTTCGTTCAGCCCTTCGATGATTTTCGCAATGCCCGCTTCAGTTCCGGCTCCCACATGGGCTCCGGGATGAAGCACGATTTGCTTCGCACCGAGTGCTGCAGTACGCTCAATCTCTTTTTGAAGAAATTCCACACCGTGGCTGAACGTTTCAGGTTTTTGGGTATTGGCGATATTAATGATATATGGTGCATGGACAATGATATTCGACAGGTTGTTCTCTGCCATATGTTGCTGTCCCGCTTCGATATTCAAGTCCTCGATCGGTTTGCGGCGCGTGTTTTGCGGCGCTCCCGTATAAATCATGAAAGTAGTAGCTCCGTAAGAACTCGCTTCTTCGCTAGCTGCAAGCAGCATTTTCTTTCCGCTCATTGAAACGTGCGATCCTAACAACATGGTTTCGACTCCTTACTTCTTGCGATTTTTGCGTCGTTCCGCTTTTTTGATTTCTTCCATTTTCCACTTCATCTTCTTTTTGTACATCGGTTTTACCGATTTTGGTTTATGGACCATTGTTTTTGCTCTGGCATCCGCCGCATTTTCAACTCTGACACGGGTTTTCCGGCCATGTCGTTCTTTCAAGTC
>DATHVY010000285.1:0-3225 GCA_035461045.1 Planococcus sp. (in: firmicutes) | reverse complement strand
GTGTTCATGTACAACTTCCTCGATACCGACTGATTGACAACCTGATAGGATAGAAAAAATGAAGGCCAAACCGATCGAAAGGCGTCTCACACGAACACGCTCCTTTTTTATTGCATAATCCACCCCACCACGGCGATCGACACCAACAAGAGCGCCATAACGCCAACGAAAAGATACCCGCCAATCTGAAGCGGCTTCGGCAAAGTTTCCAGGTTTTTATAATCCCCGGCACCCGGATACCCTTCGATGCTTTGCATGTGCCCAACCGCGTCGTTGAATGGCTGCTGATTTCCGAAGATGGCCTGCCTGTCGTGATCGGCCGAACCGCTCACGTTGAATTCGACACCCGGCTGCAGCTCGACTTTTTCCTCGCCAATAAACAAATACGCCGGCTTCGTGCCCGTCACTCTGATGTGCCCATCCTGAAAATACGCGCCGCTTTCCTCCGGCAAGGCGATGACCGGCGTTTCATAATCACGGATATAGCGCAAGATCAATTCATCGTTTTCATTGTCATAATGGCACCATACCGCGAGGCCGTCGAGCACATCCAGCCCACTGAAATCCTGTACGCCCACTTCATTTTCATCGAGGTGCGCACTGGTCATGATGTTCGAGCCCAGTATGATGGCACCTGCGCTCCCGCCGTAAACGACGCCACCGCCTTTTATGTATTCTTCCAGGACCGTATCAAATCCGGAACTGCGCATTTCATTCAATAAATGAAACGTATTCCCCCCGCCGATATAGACGCCCGAAAATTGCTGCAAGTCCTCCACAGATTTCCGGTGAAGATCGGTCCACATGACGATGTCGCGGATGCCCAGCGGGTGGAAGACATCCCGCATCCATTGAAGACAATCGGCGTACGGAATCACGCCGTCCATCGCAATCGGAATATACAACAGCGGCTTCGACTGGCCAACCCGCTGCCTGAACTCCGCGTCGAACTTTTCGGTGTGCTCCCTGTCTCCGCCACCGGATAAAAATAACGTTCCCATGTCCCCACCCTTTCACTCGTTGCTGTACTTAAACAAAATCGAGAATCTTCAAATCCATTTTATCAATGACGCCCAGCGTCCCGCTCCGGTCCCACAACTTCATCTTTGACGTTTCGTCATTCTTCAGGAATGGCTCCAACTTCACCGCGCGGCCGGTAAAAGACCCGGCCACCGGCGCGTATTCCTTTATGTCTTCTTCCTTTATCTCAATAAAATCAAGAGATTCGAAGCCGTTGTTTTGGGTGATGTTCACGTGGAAATCTCCTTTAAATGACTTTGCCTTTATTCAACATACTTCTCCGTCAATCTCAAATATTCCTCAATCGCCTCTTTCAGCGCCTGCTGGGAGGCATTCCAGAAATCTGTCTGCGTTACATCTGCATCCAGGTAGTTCTGTGCCAGCTGTTCGACGGTCATGCGGCCGGAGTTGCGCAGCAGTTCATCGTATTTCTCCTGAAAATCGCCTGTCGCTTCTTTTGCCAAACTGTAAATGCCGTTGCTGAATAAATACCCGATCGTATAGGGAATGTTAAAGAAAGGTTTATCGGCGCTGTAGAAATGGCTGATGTACATCCATTTATAAGGGGCTGATCCTTCAATGATGCCGCCATAGAAATCGCTTTCCACTTCTTTGATCAGATCGTTGATTTCCTCTACTGTCAGCTGGCCATTTTTCCTTCTTGCATAAAACTCCTGTTCGAAACGGAACATGTTCGGCACGCTTATTACATATTTCAGGCCGTCTCTAATCTTCACTTCCAGCAGCGCCAGCTTTTCTTTTTCATTTGTCGTATGCTCGATGGCTGCATCCAACACGAGATTCTCCAGGAATGTAGAAGCCGATTCAGCGACAGATGTGCCTTTTTGCTGGGCAAAAGCAGGTTCTTCGTGAAGAATGAAATTGTGATAGGCATGGCCGAATTCGTGTGCCAGGGTCACGATATCCTGATAATTTTCCCGGTATGTCATGAAGATGCGGCTTTCGTTGCTCAATGGCATCGAAGCGCAGAATCCGCCACCTGCTTTATCGGGACGGTTTTCAGTTTCAATCCAGCCTTCTTCAAAAGCACGTTCCGCAAATTGGCCCAACTTTTCACTGAACTGATGAAACTGCTTGATGATAATATCTTTAGCCGCTTCATAGTCTATCTTCTCTTCCGATGCAAAAGTCGGCGTTTCCAGATCGAACCAGCTGACCTCGTCCAGTCCCGTCAATGCAACTTTCCGCTGTAAATAGGCTCTATACAGATCCTTATTGTCACCGATCGACTTCACCAATGCCTGTATCGATTCTTCCTGTATCCGATTCTGTTCGACAGCTTCCTTTAAGACATTGTGCCAGCCGCGCTGCTCGTAGACATCGAGACGGAATCCCGAAATCCGGTTCAACGCAGTGGCAAAATCCTCTGCGTGAGCTGCACAGGTTTCAGCAATCGCTTCTGCCGCCTGTTGGCGAAGTGAACGATCTTCCGCGTACATCGCTTCATTCATGGCTTGCTCAATTGAAACTTCCTGTTCTTCCTCACCGGACCCGATCGGAACTTTCATTTTTGCCAATAACTGCTGTTGCTGCTGTTCCCAGGCTTTGATGCCGTTGACCGACAACACATTGATCAACCGCTCCATTTCAACCGGCAGCCGGCCCTTTACCGTGTTTCTTCGTTCTTCCAAATAGAATGAGTAGGCTTGCACTTCTTTGTGTTCCATCAATTCCTGCCAGCGGTCTTCCGAAAAATTCGCCAATGCTTCATCCAAGTCGATCTGCACAGAATCCAGTTTCGCTTTGATCACGGCACTCTCATCCAGCAGGACAACCGCTTCACTGTCTTTAACATCCTGCGAATAAAGGCAAATCACAAAATCGTCGAGTTCATCCCAACCGCTCCTTGCGTATTGGAATTGGTTTAGGAGCTCCAGAAAAGACTGCTTATCCGCTGCTTGATCGTTTTCCTGATATGCTTTTAAACCCTCACTCAATTCCTCAAGCACTCTCTTTATTTTCGCAATCAAATTTTTCAATTCGGCTGACTGGCTTCCCCCGGCATATAAAGTGTCCAGGTTCCAGTTCTGGTTAGTTGTTTGCTCCAAACCAATTCTCCTCTGCTGTCGTTTAATTTTTTATATTCTATAATAACTTCTATTTATTCCTGAAAATTCCTTTTAAAATAAAAAGAAAGAAAGGCTGATATAAAATCCAGCCTTTCTCCTCAATCAATTACTATTT
>DATHVY010000284.1:0-7696 GCA_035461045.1 Planococcus sp. (in: firmicutes) | reverse complement strand
ACTTGACGTGAAAGAAGAATGTGCTCACGAGTTTGTGGCATTGGGCCGTCAGCAGCAGATACTACTAAGATCCCGCCGTCCATTTGAGCAGCACCAGTGATCATGTTTTTAACATAATCGGCGTGTCCAGGGCAATCTACGTGTGCATAGTGGCGTGATTCAGTTTCATACTCAACGTGTGAAGTATTGATTGTGATACCGCGCTCTTTTTCTTCAGGAGCGTTGTCGATTTGAGCGTAAGAACGAGCTTCCCCGCCTGATTTTTTAGCTAGAACTGTAGCGATTGCTGCAGTCAAAGTTGTTTTACCATGGTCAACGTGACCAATTGTACCAATATTCGCGTGTGTTTTAGAACGATCAAATTTAGCTTTACCCATTAGAAATATCCTCCTTAGAATTTAAGTTATTCATTAATTCGCAGTGCCGGAATAATTAGTGAAAATTACTCCGGACATACAAATTATTTATACTTGATTAAGGGCCAAAATTCAATTATTGCCCTTTGTTTTTCTTGATAATTTCTTCAGAAATTGATTTCGGAACTTCTTCATAGTGATCGAAGTGCATTGAGAACACACCACGGCCTTGCGTATTAGAACGCAATGAAGTTGCATATCCGAACATTTGAGCAAGAGGAACCATTGAACGAACCACTTGCGCGTTTCCGCGAGCGTCCATACCTTCTACACGGCCTCGGCGTGACGTAATGTCACCCATGATATCTCCAAGGTATTCCTCAGGGATAACAACCTCGACGCGCATAATTGGCTCAAGAAGAACCGGTCTTACTTTAGAAATTGCATTTTTAAGTGCCATAGAAGCAGCAACTTTAAATGCCATCTCATTCGAGTCAACATCATGGTAAGATCCGTCGAACAAGCGAGCTTTGATATCAATCAAAGGATATCCGGCAATAACACCGTTGTCTAGTGAGTCACGAAGACCCGCTTCAACTGCTGGGATGTATTCACGTGGAACAACACCACCAACGATACCATTTTCAAATTCAAAACCTGCTCCTTCTTCGTTTGGAGAGAATTCTATCCAAACGTGTCCGAATTGTCCGCGTCCACCTGATTGGCGAACGAACTTACCTTCAACTTTAGCAGACTCACGGAATGTCTCACGGTAAGATACCTGAGGTGCACCCACGTTAGCTTCTACGTTGAATTCACGACGCATACGGTCAACTAGGATATCAAGGTGAAGTTCACCCATACCCGCGATGATCGTTTGGCCAGTTTCCTGGTCAGTATGCGCACGGAATGTTGGATCCTCTTCTTGCAATTTAGCAAGGGCTTGACCCATTTTATCTTGATCCGCTTTTGACTTAGGTTCCACAGAAAGTGAGATAACAGGTTCTGGGAATACCATACGCTCAAGAATAACCTGATTTTTTTCGTCGCTTAACGTATCACCCGTTGATGTATCTTTAAGGCCGATTGCAGCCGCGATATCTCCGCAGTAAACTTCAGCGATTTCTTCACGGGAGTTTGCGTGCATTTGCAGGATACGTCCTACGCGCTCACGCTTGCCTTTAGAAGAGTTTTGTACGTACGAACCAGACTTAAGAGTTCCAGAATATACGCGGAAGAAAGTTAATTTCCCTACGTATGGATCTGTCATTACTTTAAACGCTAGCGCAGAGAAAGGCTCGTCTTCGCTTGGTTTACGCAATACTTCTTCGTCTGAATCCGGAAGAACGCCCGTCATTGGAGGAACGTCCAATGGCGATGGTAGGTAATCAATTACTGCATCAAGCATTAATTGAACCCCTTTGTTTTTAAATGCAGTTCCGCAAACTACAGGATAGAACTCAACATCCAAGGTTCCTTTACGGATCCCTGCTTTTAGTTCGTCAACTGTAATTTCTTCGCCGCTAAGGTATTTTTCCATCAAGTCTTCATCAAGCTCAGCAACAGCTTCCACTAGTTTCGTGTGCCATTCTTCAGCAAGTTCTTTGTGACTTTCCGGAATGTCCCCTTCAGTGATTTCAGTTCCAAGGTCGTTAGCGTAGAAACGCGCTTTCATTTCAACCAAATCGATGATTGCTGAAAACTCGTCTTCTGCTCCGATCGGCAACTGAATTGGATGTGCATTAGCCTGAAGGCGCTCGTGTAAAGTGCCTACAGAGTAAAGGAAATCCGCACCGATTTTATCCATTTTGTTAATGAATACGATACGCGGAACTCCGTAAGTAGTCGCTTGACGCCAAACTGTTTCAGTTTGCGGCTCAACGCCTGATTGTGCATCAAGTACTGTTACAGCACCATCAAGTACGCGCAATGAACGTTCAACTTCAACAGTGAAGTCTACGTGTCCAGGAGTATCGATGATGTTAACGCGGTGTTCTTTCCATGAAGCTGTAGTTGCAGCAGAAGTGATCGTGATTCCACGTTCTTGCTCTTGCTCCATCCAGTCCATCTGAGAAGCACCTTCATGCGTTTCGCCGATCTTATGGATGCGGCCTGTATAGTATAGAATACGCTCCGTAGTAGTCGTTTTACCGGCATCAATGTGTGCCATGATTCCGATATTACGTGTTTTGTCTAAGGAGAACTCTCTAGCCATGTTGTTTTTCTCCTTCCATCTTGGATTAAGATTTTTACATCTTGCAAGAATTTACCAGCGATAATGAGCGAATGCTTTGTTAGCTTCCGCCATTTTGTGAATATCTTCACGTTTTTTAACTGCTGCTCCAGTGTTGTTGGCAGCATCTAGAATTTCATTAGCCAGACGCTCTTCCATTGTTTTCTCTCCACGAAGACGTGAATAGTTTACAAGGTAGCGCAGGCCTAAAGTTGTACGGCGCTCTGGACGAACTTCAACCGGTACTTGGTAGTTTGCTCCACCGACACGGCGTGCGCGAACTTCAAGAACTGGCATTACGTTAGTCAATGCTTGTTCGTATACTTCAATCGGTTCTTTACCGCTGCGTTCTTTAACTAGTTCAAACGCTCCGTATAGAATCTTTTGTGAAGTACCTCTTTTTCCGTCAACCATCAATTTATTAATTAAGCGTGTCACCAATTTCGAATTATAAATTGGATCTGGCAACACGTCGCGTTTAGCTACAGGACCTTTACGAGGCATGTATGTTCCTCCTTTCAACGAAGGTTATTCGTTAATTTAATGAATTATTTTTTTACTTTAGGGCGTTTAGTTCCGTATTTAGAACGTCCTTGCATACGGCCGCTTACTCCAGCAGTATCAAGTGCTCCGCGTACGATATGGTAACGTACACCAGGTAAATCTTTTACGCGTCCGCCGCGAAGAAGAACTACACTGTGCTCTTGAAGGTTGTGACCTTCGCCGCCAATGTATGCATTGACCTCAATTTGGTTCGTCAACCGTACACGCGCATATTTACGTAATGCGGAGTTAGGTTTTTTCGGTGTCATCGTACCAACACGAGTACAAACTCCACGTTTCTGAGGTGAGCTTACGTCAGTCTGAGACTTCTTAAAGCTGTTATACCCTTTGTTCAACGCTGGTGAGCCTGATTTAGTGCTTTTTGGTTTACGAGGCTTGTTAACTAATTGATTAATTGTAGGCATCGATTTTTCCTCCTCTCAAAAGGTGTTCTAATACCACATATCCAGGTGGTTCATTTTTTGGGTAAAAACAAAGCCTTTGTGTTTAGCACACAAAAACTGTTATCCAGTAATCGCCACAGCAGCTGCACCGACATGAATGCCGCATGCTTTGCCAAGCTTCAATCGTGAATCTGCAAATTCGATCGGAACACCTTTTTCTTTCGCTAGTAGAATAATCTGTTCGGTCATTCGATCGTCCGCGTCTTTTGCCACTATTACTTCTTGGACAATGCCGCTTTTCAATGCTTTTACTGTTTGCTTTATACCGATGATTGTTTCTCTTGCCTGTTTTACTTTTTCATAAGACATTTTCATATCCTCCAAAGTTTCAGACCGTTAACCATCAACCCTCAACATATTATCACTGTATGAAAAAGATGTCAACTCATTCCTAAAAAAAACCGGAGGGCTTTGTGAAGATCCCTCCGGCACATATTCAAATGCAAATTAAGATTCTGTACCGACGATTTCTTCTTGCGCTTTTTTCTCGTCTCTTGCAATTTTAATTTGGCGATATCTCTGCATTCCAGTACCAGCTGGCACCAGTTTGCCGATGATAACATTTTCTTTCAATCCTAACAATTCATCGCGTTTCCCTTTGATCGCCGCATCTGTTAAGACGCGAGTCGTTTCCTGGAACGATGCTGCTGAAAGGAATGATTCTGTTTCAAGGGACGCTTTTGTGATTCCGAGAATGACCGGACGGCTGGTGGCCGGCAAGTTTCCTTCAAGAACCACTTTTTCATTGGCTTCAGTAAATTGATGAATATCCAATAATGAACCTGGCAGCAAGTCAGTATCGCCGGCTTCAATCACACGGACTTTACGGAACATTTGACGGACCATAACTTCCACGTGCTTATCGCCGATTTCTACCCCTTGCATGCGGTAAACTTTTTGAACTTCTTTCAACAAATATACTTGAACAGACAGAACTTCTTTGACCTGCAACAATTGCTTCGGATCAATCGAGCCATCCGTCAATACTTCACCGCGTTTGATCGGGTCATTGACCTGAACTTTTATGCGGGAGTTGTAAGGAGCCAAGTATTTTCGAGTTTCGACATCTCCTTGAATCGTAACTTCCTTCTGGCCTTCGCGGATCTCATCAATTTCAGTGATGGTACCTGTAATTTCAGAAATAACAGCTTGTCCTTTAGGATTTCGTGATTCAAAGATTTCTTGGATACGTGGAAGACCTTGTGTAATATCGTCTCCCGCAACGCCACCTGTGTGGAATGTACGCATCGTCAGCTGAGTTCCTGGTTCACCAATTGATTGAGCCGCAATAATACCAACTGCTTCGCCCACTTCAACTTCGTCACCAGTAGCCAAGTTTGTACCATAACACTTCTTACAGATGCCGTGCTTCGTATTACATGTAAAGGCAGAACGAATTGTCACTTCAGTGAGACCAGACTCTACAATCAAACGAGTCAAATCTTGAGTAATCAATTCATCTTTAGCGACAATTACTTCTTTTGTTTCAGGATGGCGGATTGTTTTCTTGGCGTGACGGCCAAGAATTCGCTCTTCCAGCTCTTCAATAACTTCAGTTCCTTCTTTCAATGCTCCAACCAGCAAGCCTCTGTCCGTTCCACAATCAATTTCGCGAACAATGGCATCTTGTGCTACGTCCACCAAACGGCGTGTCAGGTAACCGGAGTCAGCTGTTTTCAGTGCAGTATCAGCAAGGCCTTTACGTGCACCGTGTGTAGAGATGAAGTATTCGAGAACTGTCAGACCTTCACGGAATGAAGATTTGATTGGAAGTTCAATGATTCGTCCAGCCGGGTTGGCCATTAGTCCGCGCATACCAGCTAGCTGTGTAAAGTTGGATGCGTTACCACGGGCACCGGAATCACTCATCATATAAATCGGGTTCAATGTATCCAACGAAGCCATCAGCTTATCCTGAATAACATCTTTCGCTTTACTCCAATAAGAAATAACTCGAGCATAGCGTTCTTCTTCAGTAATCAAACCACGTCTGAATTGCTTCAGAACTTTATCAACATTGGCTTGCGCTTCAACCAAAATTTCACCTTTATCTGGTAAAACTACGATATCCGACACACCAACCGTGATACCGGCTTGTGTTGAATATTTAAATCCGAGGCTCTTCATGCGGTCTAGCATTCTAGAAGTTTCTGTAATATGGAAACGTTTGAACACTTCTGCAATGATTTCACCAAGAATTTTCTTTTTGAAAGGTGTTACCAATTCTGCTTCTTCAAAATGCTTGCGAACATCCGTTGTTGTCGGCACAAAATATTTTGCCGGTGTTTCCACCTGCAAATTAAAGTCTGTCGGCTCATTGATGTATGGGAACGACTTCGGAAGGATTTCATTGAAAATGATTTTACCAACAGTAGTCGTCAACAGCATTTTGTTCTGCTTTTCTGTGAACGTCGGGTTGTTCACCGAACCTGCTTGAATGGCGATCCGTGTGTGCAGGTGGACATGTCCAGTCTGATAAGCGACAAGCACTTCTTCAGGACCTGAGAATGTTGCACCTTCACCCGTTGCCAATTTCCGTTCAAGAGTCAGATAATAGTTTCCTAAAACCATATCCTGAGACGGCGTAACAACCGGCTTTCCGTCTTTCGGGTTCAAAATGTTCTGAGCTGCAAGCATCAATAATCTTGCTTCTGCCTGTGCTTCGGACGATAAAGGTACGTGAACAGCCATTTGGTCACCATCGAAATCGGCATTGTATGCAGTACATACAAGCGGGTGAAGACGGATTGCCTTACCTTCGACCAACGTTGGTTCAAATGCTTGAATACCCAGTCTGTGAAGCGTCGGTGCACGGTTCAATAGAACCGGGTGCTCCTTGATGACATCTTCCAAGACATCCCAAACTTCAGAGTGAAGACGTTCGATTTTGCGTTTTGCGCTCTTGATGTTATGAGCAAGTCCTCGTTCAACCAATTCTTTCATAACGAAAGGCTTGAACAATTCGATTGCCATTCCTTTCGGCAAACCGCATTGATACATTTTCAGGTTCGGTCCAACAACGATTACGGAACGGCCTGAATAATCAACCCGTTTACCAAGAAGGTTCTGACGGAAACGTCCTTGCTTCCCTTTCAACATATGAGAAAGAGATTTCAATGGACGGTTACCAGGTCCTGTAACCGGACGACCACGACGGCCGTTATCGATCAAGGCATCAACAGCTTCCTGAAGCATACGTTTCTCATTTTGAACGATGATGCTTGGTGCACCAAGGTCTAATAGACGTTTCAAACGATTGTTCCGGTTGATTACGCGACGATAGAGATCATTCAGATCGGAGGTCGCAAAGCGGCCGCCATCCAATTGAACCATCGGGCGAAGTTCTGGTGGAATTACAGGAAGAACATCCAAAATCATCCAATCCGGGTTGTTGCCGGAATTACGGAAAGATTCCACTACTTCAAGACGCTTGATCGCACGTGTGCGACGTTGGCCTTGAGCACTTTTCAGTTCTTCTTTTAATGTATCGGTTTCGCGTTCAAGGTCGATTTCTTGAAGAAGTCGCTTGATTGCTTCAGCTCCCATAGCTGCCTGGAATTTTTTGCCGAACTTATCACGATAAGCACGGTATTCTTTTTCAGACAGGAGCTGTTTCTTTTCGAGTGGTGTATCCGCAGGGTCGATGACTACATAAGAAGCGAAGTAAATGACTTCTTCGAGTGAACGTGGAGACATGTCCAAAATCAGCCCCATACGGCTCGGAATTCCTTTGAAATACCAAATATGTGAAACTGGTGCTGCCAATTCAATGTGGCCCATGCGCTCACGTCTAACTTTCGAACGTGTAACTTCAACGCCGCAGCGATCACAGACAACGCCTTTATAACGAACGCGTTTGTATTTTCCGCAATGGCATTCCCAGTCTTTTGTAGGACCGAAAATACGTTCACAGAACAAACCGTCTTTTTCAGGTTTTAATGTACGGTAGTTAATTGTTTCTGGCTTTTTGACTTCTCCATAAGACCATGAGCGAATTTTATCGGGCGAAGCTAATCCGATTTTCATATACTCAAAATTATTAACATCTATCAAGGAGCCTACCTCCCTTTTGTCTCGAGTTTTTGTGCGGCTCTTCCTCG
>DATHVY010000283.1:0-1914 GCA_035461045.1 Planococcus sp. (in: firmicutes) | reverse complement strand
GGGATCATGACATCCAGAAGCAATGCCAATAACACATATCCTTTGATGATGGTCCAGTCTTTCATTAATAACCCGCGAAATTGATTCATCATGACAACCCCTTGTTATACTGTACTAACAAGATGGTACACTGAAATGAATTCAATTACAATACTAAATTCCGGAAAAATGTCTTACGATCCAATAAACCGGGAATAGAAATATATATTGTTTAATTTAGGAGGAATCGCTATGAAGGAACTTCAGGAAAAAGAGCAGATTTTGATGGCCTTTTATGCACAATATTACAAAGGCGCGACATTGGAAGAGGTTAAAGCACTTAATGAGCGCCTGTCAAAAGGGATTGGGAAAGAGGATTTTGATAAATCGATGGATGCGTTAAAAGAAGAAGGCTTGATTATTGGAATCGAAGAAGTGGAGAAGCGTGAAAAAGAGGGGGTCGACACCCCGATGGCTACGAACGAAGGCATGCTGTACATCAACGATGTGTTGAATTTGCAGTCGGATGCGGTCGAGGATCATCAATTGGATTATTTGAAAAAGAATCTGGAAACGAGCGGCTTGAAACTAACGCTTGAGCCGGTCAAAACCTATATCGAGGAAGTGATCGAGGAACAGGCAGAACAAAAGCCGAATGAAAACTCTCCTTAAAAAATTAAAAGCTGGCCGCATATGCGGCCGGCTTTTTACATGCGGTTGAAATTATAAGAAATTTTGCTCCTTTTTGATCAACTTCTTAAAAATTTTCCTCATTTTCACTCGAGATTGAATTCTTAACATGCACTTTCCACTTCTTATCAGGCACTTCCTCGTTTTCAACAGGCATTTTTCCCACTTCATCAGGCACTTTCGCTATCCTATCAGGCACTTCTGCAATTTCATCAGGCAAATCATTAATTCCTACCCGCTTTTCGGCTTTGGGGAAGGCTTTCGTCGCGAGCCAGGCTGCTGCGCCGCCAGTCTCACGACTTCGCCCACCCCGGTCGCGCCGATTCGCTGGAGCGTGGGATTCTAATCTTTGGTGGAGGTAAATCGGATCTTCACTTTCTTTTCAGGAGAGTTTTAAGTAGTGTCTGCTGGGCGCCGTGCGCCCAGTTTCTTACATTCGGTTGAAGTGATCAGACAGATTTCCCCTTTTTGTTCACCTTCTTAGAAACTTTCCTCATTTTCACTCGAGATTGAATTCTTAACAGGCACTTCCCAATTCTAATCAAGCACTTTCTTGTTTTCATCAGGCACTTTCTCCTCCTCATCAAGCACTTTTGCAGTCCTATCAGGCACTTTCGAGCTTTCATCAGGCACATCCCTAAACCCAGCTTGAAAATTCACCCCTAATACAACAAAAACCGGCTGAATCGCGAAGGCGATCAGCCATATCTTCATAAAGATTTATTCTGTGAAAAGGCAACACTCACATCTCACCCACTCAAGCATAGAACCGCATCATTTAGCTGAAGCGGCGTCCCGGGGTAGCTGAAGCTATGAGACAATCAGCGCAAGCTGAGTGGCTCATGGCGGGAAGCTTCCCCTAAGCCGCGAGGCGGATAAGATATTCCACCAAGAACTTCGAAAATTACACTTCGCCCAAATCCCTTCCACCTCTCTATAAAAATGCATCTTGCAAGAAGGCAACACGAACATCCCATCCAGCAAAACTTAGCACCACACACTCCAGCATCCCCGAGCAGCGAAGCGGATCCAAATTCCTTAACGGGCACTTTCCCATTCCAAACCTATACAAAAAAAGAAAGCATCTCAATTCAAAATTGAGACGCTTTTCTTATAGATCCAATGCGAAAAAGGCGAGGAAAATGGTCACAACGACCAGTGTGTTTGTTATGACCGCTGTTTGTTTTCCTACAGGTTCCTCCAGAGCCGGCACCCGATCGACCAGTTTCATCAGGCCGAAGATCA
>DATHVY010000282.1:0-1525 GCA_035461045.1 Planococcus sp. (in: firmicutes) | reverse complement strand
TTCCGTCAGTGCCCCGATGCCGGCATTGTTAACTAAAACATCGATTGAACCGAACTGATCGACAGCGAAATCGATCATATTCTTGACCTCTTCTTCATTGGACACGTCCACTTTGACGAATGCAATTTCCCCGTCGTTCTTCAAATCCTCTGCCGCTTGCTTACCACCTTCTTCATTAAAATCGGCGATGACCACTTTTGCGCCTTTTGCCAAATAGGCTTTCGCTGCGGCAAGTCCGATTCCAGAAGCTCCGCCTGTTATAACCGCCACTTTTCCTGCTAAATCCATTCGCTCGTCCTCCTTTAATATATACCAACTTCTATATTATCGGAATTATCAGTGAAATGAAACATTTTGATTCATTCATTTCAAAGAATGATTTTGAAAGAGATGGTAAAATAGAAAGAAAGGATGTGCGAGACTAATGGATTCCGAAACAGTCATGAACGAACTGGAAGCGTTAGGCAAGGAACGGACGAAAAAAAGCTATCTTTCCAACGGTGCGCGCGAGCCGCTTTTCGGTGTAGCGACAGGTGCCATGAAACCGATTGCCAAGAAAATCAAAACCGACCAAGCGTTGGCTGATGAACTTTACGCGACCGGCAATTATGACGCCATGTATTTTGCAGGCATCATCGCCGACCCAAAAGCTATGACAGAAGCGGATTTTGAGCGCTGGATGGACGGAGCATACTTTTACATGCTGTCGGATTATGTGGTGGCCGTCACGTTGTCTGAGTCAGACATTGCACAAGACGTCGCCGACAAATGGATCGCAAGCGGCGACGAGTTGAGGATGTCAGCGGGCTGGAGCTGTTACTGCTGGCTGCTTGGAAATCGCAAAGACAACGAGTTTTCCAAAGACAAGATTTCCAAAATGCTCGAACTCGCAAAAAGCACAATCCAAGACGCACCGGAGCGGACAAAAGCCTCGATGAATAACTTCATCTATACGGTCGGAATTTCGTATATTCCTCTGAGTGAAAAAGCGGTGGAAACCGCCAAACAAACCGGAACGGTCGAACTGAAGCGTGAAGGGAAAAAGAGCAGTTTCCTGAACGCCTACGAAAGCATCCAAAAAGATCTGGATAAAGGCAGACTCGGATTCAAGCGTAAGTATGTTAGGTGCTGAATGAACAGCACAGGGAGTGATAGGCAATTAACGGCAGTACCAAAAAAAGCCATCTTCGAATTGAAGATGGCTTTTTCCATATACAGTTATCAGGTCAAACCTGTAATTGGACCGCCTCACAGACGCTTACAGAAAAATAAAAAGACGCACTCCAAAGAGTACGTCTTTACATGGCCGACTTTAAATTGCCCCCTCCACCAATTCATCAATTTCATCATGAATTTCTTCAAACAGCGGTTCATCTGCCATCGTCGACAAATAAGAAACGCCGCCTTCTTTGCTGAACAATTCGCGTATCGTTTTGAGTGCCGCAGCTTTATTGCCCAGCATCAGCTCGCAGCGTGACAGTTCATACAGGGCTGGTGGAAACTCACCCTCTTCCTGCACCAAAGC
>DATHVY010000281.1:0-8489 GCA_035461045.1 Planococcus sp. (in: firmicutes) | reverse complement strand
GCTATTGCCGAAAAACGAATTCATCTTCAATCCGAACATTGAACCGAAACCTCCGGACATTCCATACTCAAACACTTCTGGATTGGCCATGTCGAAATCTTCTTTAAGCGCTTCAACCACGTCTTCTTCATAACCGAAATCATCTGCAAGGTTGGCTTCAACCGCTTGTCGGCCATTCATAATGCGTCCATCTGCCACTTCCCTTACTTCTTCTTCAGTCATCATCTCGCGGCCTTCCACGATAATGTCAACGAAAGATTCGTAGGAATCATTCAGCATATCCTCAAGCATCATCCGTTCATCATCCCGCATTTCGCGTGTCGGGCTCATGATATCCTTATATTCTCCGGACTGGATCGTCACAAAATCGATCCCCAGGTTATCCGCAAGTTCAGCATAATTGATGCTTTCCATGATGACCCCGATGGAACCGGTAAGTGTTTCACGGTGCACAAAAATCTTCTCAGCTGGCGCTGAAATATAATAGCCTCCGGAAGCGGCCATTCCGCCCATGGCAACATAAAATGGCTTGCCTGTTTCTTCCTGGATTTCTGTGATTTTATCGTAGATCTGAGCCGACTCGATCACGCCTCCACCCGGAGTGTTGACCTTCAGGACCACCGCTTGAATGGTGCCATCTTCTTTTACCTGTTCCAATTGCTCCATAAAGAACTGATGGTTATACCCAGCTCCTCCGAATAGCGAGCCTCCGGTTCCGGTATCCTGTATGATGCCATCGACACTAAGCACAGCAATCCGCTCGTTGGCATTGCCTTCTTCAATCACATATTCCGAGTAAGCAGTGTCGGCTGTTGCCAACAACTCATCAACGCCTGTTCCAAGTCCGCTTTGAAAAACTGCGAATAACGAATTCAATACAACCGAAACTCCTAATAAAACAGCCGCAGCAATGATAGCTATCCATCTTTTTGTACTCATTTACTCAATTCCCTCCTTATGTTCTTCCCTTATTGTACGTGCAAAACAGGTAAATGTTTCAATAAATATTAAACTGGCACTTTTCGCTTGTCTTTCCTGATCCCCCTCATTTCCAGCATTTTCGATGTGGTGAACAAAAGAAGCCCACACCAGATAAATGAGAATGACAGCAGATCAAGCCGCCCGAATGCTTCACCGTAAATCAGCACACCGATCAGCAACATCAAAGTCGGTGCGATGTATTGCAAAAAACCGACCATATAAAGCGGAATTCTCGGCGCACCCATCGCGAACAGGAACAGAGGCAGAGCTGTCGCCAAACCGCTCATCACAACCAGGACATCCGTCTTAATGTCGACGTGCAAAAAGGACGCCTGATCCGAATAAAACAGATAGAAATAGTAGAGCATGGCTACCGGCAGCACAAACAAGGTTTCAAGCGCCAAACCTCTGAGTGGATGCAGTCGGATGGTTTTTTTGATCAGCCCGTAAAAAGCGAAGCTGAATGCCATCCCGAGCGCCAACCATGGAACAGACCCATATGAAATCGTTAAAATGGCAACCCCTGTCAAAGCCAACAAAAAAGCCAGCTTTATCGCAGGCGTGATTTTCTCTTTTAAGAAGAATACTCCCAATAACAGCGATACGAGCGGGTTGATGTAGTAGCCAAGACTCGTTTCCACAATGCGGTCATTGATGACCGCGAAAATATAGAGGAACCAGTTTATCGTAATTAAATAGGAAGCCACCATCAAGGTGAAAAACCGTTTTTTTGATTTCCATAAAGTTTTCAGATCGGCAAGGAGCAATTTTCTTCCTCTTAAGAGATAGATCAGCCCGAGCGTCAGCCAAAATGCCCAGAAAATCCGGCCAGCCAAAATCTCGTCACTCGCAACATGCTCCAGCTGTTTCCAATAAATCGGCAGGAAGCCCCATATCGTGTAGGTCATAATTGTAAATAGTATGCCTTTTTTTTCCTCCGCCATTCTGCATCTCGCACCATTCTTTGGAATATTTTATTCGATTGTTAAAGCAAATCTTCGAACACTGATTTCTTTGCCCTTGGGAACTTGATGATTTCCCGTCCATCAACGGCTTCCTGGATCAGTTCATCGAATGACAAAAAGTTTTCATAGTACTCCACTTTTTCAAGTTTCGGTTTGGTTTTCGGGTTTGCAGGGGTAAAGACGGTGCAGCAATCTTCAAAGGGACGGATTGAAATATCATAGGTGCCGATCCTTTGGGCGGTATCGATAATATCCAGTTTATCCATGGCTATCAATGGACGCAGCACTGGAGTATGGGTCACGGCATTGATCGCTTGCAGGCTCTCCAATGTCTGGCTGGCAACCTGGCCAAGGCTTTCGCCGGTAATGATGGCCTTGCTGTTCGTCTCTTCAAGTACCAAGTCGGCTACTTTCAACATCATCCGGCGGGTGGAAGTCATCGTGATGTTATCGGGAACTTGTTTGTGCACTTCCTGCTGCAGTTTTGTAAAGGGAATGATATGAAGATTCAACGAAGACCCGAAATGGGTCAACTGCTCAGCCAGGTCAAACACTTTTTCTTTTGAACGATCGTTGGTGAATGGAGGGCTGAAAAAATGGACCAGTTCCAACCGCACGCCTCTTTTCATCATCTCATATGCAGCGACCGGGCTATCAATTCCACCGGAAAGCATAAGAAGGGCTTTTCCCCCTGCTCCCACCGGCAAACCGCCCGCTCCTTGAATGACGTCAGCCATCATATAGGCGGCTTTTTCCCGGATCTCCACTTTCAGCTCAATATCCGGATTCTTCATTTGAACTTTTAAGTCCGGAAAATTTCTGAGAACTTGTGAAGCAACTTCGCTCATGATTTCCGGCTTTTCATGTGGAAAGGCCTTGTTCGGTCTTTTTACAGAGACTTTGAAGGTTTTGTCCGCTGTATCCATTTTACCGATGATGGACATCGCCGTCTCTTTCATCGCGTCCAGTGTCAATTCACATTCGCTAACAGGACTGAACGACTGAATGCCGAAAACTTTCGGCAGCTTGCCGATAACCGCTTCCATCACTGCTTCATCTTCTGAGCTGAGGAACATTCGGTCGCGTTCGGCCTTAATATGAAGACCGTCCAAATCACTGAAAGTGTGTCTGATATTATCCCGCAGGCGTCCAATAAACGAGTTGCGGTTTTTCCCTTTTGTCGATAGTTCTCCGTATCGGACGAGTACCTGGTTTGTTTTCATAGCATTAAACTCCTTTGATCAAATCATATACTTTCAGAAACGCCTTTTTCAATTGCTTGATTTCCTGATCGGTGGTGAATGCGCCAAAACTGATCCGCATTACCCCTTCTTTATATTCTCTCGGTAATCCCATCGCGTCAATTACGTGGCTTGTTCCTTTGCCTTTCGATGAACATGCACTGGACGTCGAGACGATGACGGATTCTTTCTGCAGCGCTGAAACCAGGATCTCCCCTCTTACTGAGCTTACTGAAACTGCAAGGATATGAGGTGCTGCATTTTTGGGACTGACGATATGGACGTGTGGAAGGTCCGAGAAAAAAATACGCAATTCCTCGTTCCACCGGGCAAAATCCGGATTCGGTTCCGCTAATCGCACTGTACGCGCTAATGCTGCTGCGTGGGGCACGGAAACTGTCCCACTTCTGATGCCGAATTCCTGCCCGCCCCCCTGCTGCACAGCGTCAGGCAACAAGTTATTAAAGGCGAGGAGCCCACTGCCTTTCAACCCATGAATTTTATGGGCTGAAATGGTCAAAAGATCGGGCATCGATTCTTTCGGCAATGGGATTCTGCCGAAACTCTGCACTGCATCGACATGCAAAAAGGCGCGGCTCCCTTTGAGGATTTTTCTGATTTCTTCGATCGGGTGGACCGCACCGGTTTCATTATTGACATGCATCAGGCTTACGAGAATTGTATCGTGCCTTAACGATTTCTCCAACTCAGCCAGATTCAAATTCCCTTGACTGTCGACTGGCAGAACGGTCACCTCAAACCCTTCTTTTACCAGTGTCTTTAAATTATTTAACACAGAGGCATGTTCGGTGGCTGCGGTAATAATGTGTTTGCCTCTATGCTGGTATGCTTTGGCAGTCCCAATTAACGCCAATGTGTTGGACTCCGTGCCTCCGGAAGTAAAGACCACTTGCTCCATGTTGACCGACTGTTTGATTTGAGTTCTCGCTTTTTCCAAAAGATCCTCTGCTTCGTTTCCTATGCGGTGCAAAGATGCCGGATTTCCATAATAGCGTTCACTGACTTGCACAAATGTCTCAAGTACCTCTTTTTTTGTTTTTGTTGTTGCACTGTTATCCAAGTAAATCATGGTTTCTCCTCCGAAAAGAAAACCACCAGCAAGAACAAGCTGGTGGTTTCATTTATCATTTTACGTGCGCCAAGCTTCTTCTTTTGCCAGCACTTCGATGCGTTTCATCGATCCCGGTTCAAAGTTTTCCACTGCAGTAGCAGCTTCTTCCAGCGCTTTTGAATATCGCAGCTGACGGAACGACTCTTCTGCATCCATCAATTTTGCGTCAAGTTGCGGGTTGGTTTTGCGGTATCGATTGCCGTATTGAATGATTCGTTCGACCAATAGAACATTCTCAACCATTTCCTTGGCTTTGGAATTTACGTCTTCAATGGAATTTCCAGCCTTTTCCAAATAACTGTCTACTAGGGCCATATTCAACGGAACTTCCTGTAACCCTTGCATGGCCACAAATAGATTCTCTTCAGCCTCTTCAAGGCGAATGTCGATTTCTTCAGGAATTCCCGGCGTGTTCGCTTTATGCAAAATACGATCGGTTTCCAGCAATTTGCGTTTTAAACTTTCTACTTTCGTGCGTGCTTCGTTTTCATCGATTCGCAGATTATTCAGCGACTCCGCAAAAACAGCCTGTTTCGCATCGACTTCTATCAGTTCATCCCGCACATTGGACAATTCCATTTGAAGGGTCGAGTATGCAGCATGATCTTCCCCGAGACGGGACTGGAGCAAATCGAACCGCTTCTGTAAAGCTTCTAATTTCTTCAAGCCCTGTTTCGGTATTGCTGCATCTGTTTCAGGAATTTTATAGTTTTGCTGAACCACAGCACATTCGTCTGATATGTCCCGCGCTTGGTATGTGATTCTCTCAAGATCACGTGCTGTTTCAGATATATGCTGGTCCACATAATGTTTCGCTATGACTTCCAATTCAAGCAGCTCGTAGAAAGTATCAATTTTGTCTTTCATTTTTTCTGTGCGGACTTTCGTTTCATCAATTTGCAGTTCCGCAATTTTCTCTTTTAAGCTGGCAAGCTCTTTTTCCATCGAATCCAATTCCTGAGACATTTCCAAGTGGCCAAGATAGTAGGATTGTTCTTCCATCTCCCGTTGGCCATTTCGAAGCTCATTGATGGAAGCAGGTATTTTCGAATGCACTTCCGTCAGCAATGGCGGAATATCATCAATCAAGTTAAAAACGTGTTCCCCTTCAGCGGATAATCCGATGACGGTTTCACGGGCTTTTAAATAATTGCCTTCTTGAGCCAAGTTTTCATATTCCTCGAATTTTGGAGTGAAACTCTCCAACTTCTTCTCAAGCGGGCCTGCAGCAGAACCATAAGAGTGCTGATGGGCCAACAAGTTTTTACGGGCTTGACGATATTGATCTTTCAGCAGATCAATTTCACTGCGATTTTTTTCGTCACTGCCGATCAAATCATCGAGTTCAACCAGAATGTCCGTCATCTGTTCATCACAGTGGTGGATTTTGGTTTCAATCTTACTTTCGAGTTTAGTAGCTTTCTTAAACTGAAATCGCTCAATCGCATCTTCAGCGTCAAACAGGGCAGCATCAATTTTCGGAATATGTACATCCATCATTTCTGTCCATGTATTGCGCCAGCGTTCAAACATTTCCTCAGTCTGGCCGTTCATGTTCAATTGCTTGACCTTGGTCAATTCTTCAAGAATCGGTTTGTTCTGTATTTGCAGTTTTAATTGTTCCAAGCGTTCAATTTCCGCGTAATGCTTCTTTCGAAACATAAAGCCTACGATAATTACCGCTATTAGAATGATGACTGCAATGATGATATAATACATCATAAGTCATATAGCCCCCTGTTCCAAATCACATTTCCAGCTCTACTTAAATGCTATCTTTGATTCTTTTATTTTAACATTAATTCTACTCTTATGTTTGCTAAAATAGAAGTAAAGCAATAATTTTTTTCCCGAATTCAATTGGAGGTTATTATTTTGATGCGAGACGGCCATATTCATTCTCCTTTTTGCCCTCATGGTACGAAAGATTCTTTAAAGTCGTACATCGAAAAAGCGATCGCTTTAGGGTATACTGATATATCTTTTACCGAACACGCGCCCCTTCCTTTGGGTTTTACAGACACTACTCCTCAGCAGGATAGCGGATTGGCTGAAAAAGATTTGTTCCCATACTTGGAAGCGGTGCAACAAGCAAAGACCATCTATCAAAATGATTTAACCATCCGGGTCGGGTTGGAGGTTGATTTTATCTCCGGGTTTGAAAAAGAAACCCGATTGTTTCTGGACAAAGTTGGTCCTTACCTGGACGATTCTATTTTATCAGTTCACTTTTTGCAATTGAAACGACAGTATTTCTGTTCCGACTTCAGCAAAGATGTGTTTTTTGAAATGGTGCAAAATGCCGGTTCCATACAAGCGGTTTATGATTTATATTACGATACATTGGAAGCTTCCATTCGAGCGGATCTTGGAGCCTATAAACCAAAACGCATCGGACACCCGACGTTGATCCATAAATTTCAGCACGCCCATGGGGAAGGAATCGATGACAGCGAAAGAATTCTCCGGATACTGAACCTGATGGCAGAAAATGGTTATGAACTCGACTTGAATGCGGCAGGGTTTTCGAAACCGGATTGCCTGGAGTCCTATCCGCCTCAAAAATACATCGCTGCAGCAGTGGAGTTGGGCATTCCGTTGGTTTATGGATCGGACGCCCACAGTGCTGATGGTTTGCATATCCATCACAGCAAACTTTATAATGAATGAATCTTATAGAAGAAACGGGGTAGCTTATGTTCACTCAAACAGATTACAGCGGCACACGCTTGGAGCAATATTCAATGCTTTCGAAACAACTGGATGCTTTGTTGACCGGTGAAACGAACAAAATCGCTAATTTAAGCAATGCATCATCCTTATTGAACCAATTTCTAGAACGTGTCAATTGGGTCGGTTTTTATTTGATGGAAGAAGGCGAACTTGTACTGGGACCTTTCCAGGGCTTGCCTGCCTGCGTCCGAATCCCGGTAGGAAAAGGGGTCTGCGGCACAGCGGTTTCCGAAAAGAAAACGATGCTCATCAAAGATGTCCATGAATTTCCTGGCCACATTGCCTGTGACGCAGCTTCCCGATCCGAAGTCGTCATCCCGCTTGTTCAAAACGGCGAAGTGATCGGAGTTCTTGATATCGACAGCCCTGAGCTCAGCCGCTTCAATGATGAAGATCAAGAAGGCCTTGAGCTGTTCACCGAAGTGTTATTGAAGCACATATAATCCTAAGGGATCTTGGACTTTTTTAAGTCCAAGGTCCATTTTTGTTTAGGAAGCGAATACCATCTAACCTCGATAAAATTGTAGCGAAAGTTATTTCTGGGTATAATTCGGATATGTATATATGGAAGGAGATTCATAAATGAAGAAACTCGCATTAGTTCTTTTGGCTGTATTTATCTTGGCGGCATGTGGACAGCCAAACAACTTAGTGGGAAAAATTGGCGGCTCTCAGCAATCTTTTGAAGATGTATATGGGACTAATCAACAAGATGGTGAAACGGGTCTCTCGGCTATTTACGGGTACAGATCGGAATCCGGAATCAGTACGATATTCATAGAAGACCATGCCTTATTTATCGCAGCTCCTTTGGACGGATTGTCCTTGGAAGAAGCATTGGAGTTCGCCAATCAGTTTTTGCCGGAAGACGCGGAACTCGTGGAAGGTGCCGGCCACACAACAGGTAACTTGAATCGGCTATACATATACGATAGTGAGACACTCGGCAATACACTGGAATCAGTCGGCTCTGAAGGTCCCGGAAAACAGCGTTTATCCGTAAGACTCGAAGCAACAGAAGACAACAACTATAAGGTAGTTCAAGTGCAAGCGCAGAACCTGGAGATGAATCCGGATTGAGTTTCCCGCCTATCCAGCAGAAAAGAAGGCTGTTCCGTTAGATCATCTCCAATGATCTTTCAGAAAAGCCTTCTTTTTTTAATTGTTTGGCTCTCAGATTTCCTGCAGTTCCGGTTTGACTTTATCAAAAGCCTTTGCCAGATCCCCGATCAAGTCTTCAGTATGTTCCAGCCCGACCGACAGTCTCAGAAGCGAATCGGTAATTCCCATTGCTGCTCTTTTGTCCGGCGGCACAACCGCATGTGTCATCGAAGCCGGATGTTGGATCAGCGTTTCCGCATCTCCGAGAGAGACAGCGATTTTGATGAGCGACAATGCATTCATAAAGGCCTGTGCCTCTTCCTTACCCCCTTCAAT
>DATHVY010000280.1:0-4009 GCA_035461045.1 Planococcus sp. (in: firmicutes) | reverse complement strand
TTTACTTCTACAGTCCAGTCCATCGTATCTTCCAGCTTTCCTGTCTGAATTCCTGTAATCGTATCGTATAATTTTTGGGATAATTCCCCGATCTCACCGTTATTAACGAGTAAATTACGGCCTAACCAGTTTAATTCGCCGACTGGTGAAATAACGGCTGCTGTTCCAGTACCGAAAATTTCTTCGACTTTTCCTTCTTCATAGGCACGATATAATTCTTGGACAGAAATTTTCTTTTCTGTAACCGGGATGTCCCACGTTCCAAGCAACTCTATGATGGATGTCCGAGTGATTCCTTTTAAAATGCTGCCATTCAATTCCGGGGTCATTACTTCTCCATCGATTTTAAAGAAAATATTCATGCTTCCCACTTCTTCAATGTACTTCTTCTCGACGCCATCCAGCCATAAAACATCCGCGTTGCCTGTCTTTTTGGCATTTGTCTGCGCCTGATAGCCAGATGAATAATTCCCTGCCGTTTTAGCCATCCCTGTACCGCCTTTAACTGCACGGGTAAACTGGTCTTCCACGTGAATCGTTACAGGTTTCAGGCCACCTGGGAAATAAGGGCCTACTGGAGACAGGATTACCATGAATTTATAACGTTTCGATGGCGCTACTGCAAGGTTCGCTTCAGTTGCAATGATGAACGGACGAATATATAAAGACGTTCCTTTTGTCGAAGGCACCCAAGCTTTTTCAAGCTCGATCAATTTTGTTAAATGCGCAAGCACGACTTCTTCATCAATTGGCGGAATGCTCAAGCGCTCGCTTGAAAGGTTTATACGTTCCAAGTTCTTCTCCGGTCGGAACAATAACACCCGATTGTCTTCTGTCCGGTAAGCTTTCAACCCCTCAAAAACTGTCTGCCCATAATGAAAAATCATCGCGGCCGGATCAAGGGTAATCGGTGCGTATGGCGCAATCTTCGGTTCATGCCAGCCTTTTCCTTCTTCATAATCCATTGTAAACATATGATCCGTAAAAATTGTCCCAAATGGAATTGGGTCCGTTGTCGGTTTATCTTTCGGATTCGTATTTTGAGTTATTTCAAGTTCCATCATTTTCAAGCTCAGGACCCCCTTTTAAATCAAGTGATTAGAATGTAGAGATGAGGGTAATCATACAACATTTCCACCTTTTATAATAGTATTTATTGAATTTTTTAAAGTTACGAACAACTCCTTTGGGAATTTTCTGCAAGGGGCGGCTTGAAATCGCGTCCTTCGGAAAGAAAAAATTCTACACTATTTCGACAATACATTACAATTTATACTCTATACATAGCCACACCGACTGCATTAACATGTCGGTTGTGGTTTTCTCTTTTTATTCATTAACATAAATTGTTTTGGAATTGTATGGTTCCCAGGGAAGCGAATTTAAAAGTTCTTTTCCATGATCAAAAATCCGATCTTCGGGATCTGGCACACTTTTTGTCATGGCTGAATAAGAACGCGTATCCACCACATAAATTAAGTTCAGTGCGGCATCATTTCTTTTGGGAATTTAACATGACTCCACACATTCTGCATGTATAGAGAGTACATTTAAAGTGCAGACATATACAAGAACTCAACAGAATGGAGGTAGAAAGAATTGATGGGACCAGGGTGGGGGATGGGTTGGGGAATGGAAATAGCCAAAAAAAGACTTTTATAAAAGGAGAGAGCGTAATGAAAAAGACGATAATTAGTGGCGTATTAGCAGCAGTCTTGATTGTGGGAGGCGGAACATCAGCATCTGCACAAGATGCAGAAACCGCTATGCAGCATGAAGGCATGACTATGGAACAGATGCATGAAATGATGGGTACTGGCCACATGAATTTCGGCCAGATGAAACCATTCATGCAGAAAATGCATCCGGATTTAAGCACCAGCCAATTACGGGTACTTTACAAAGAAATGCATGGTACTGGTGGTTCATCTCATAGCAAGAACTTTGAAGAGATGATGGGACACTGATGATCAAAAAACGCGATTTGGGTGCATCAATCCAAATCGCGTTTTTTTATTTTTCCGTTTGTCAATTTAAGCTAGACAGGTCGACTCCAAGACAGAGTGCATTACGGGGAATCAATCATAATAATCAGCAAAACCCCCGAAACTCATCAAAGAGTCCCGGGGGTTTCGTCGTTCATTTAGCTGGTTTCAAAAATCTCAATTAAGCTTTTTTCGTCTTCAACTCTCTGTTCTTTTCCGTTTCCGCTACATACAAAGCGCATGCCGCATCGCCGGAAATATTGATCGCTGTCCGTGACATGTCCAACAGACGGTCGATGCCGATAATAAGGCCAATGCCTTCGACTGGCAAACCGACGCTGGCGAGCACCATCGCGAGCATGATGAGGCCGACGCCTGGAACTCCGGCAGTGCCGATGCTGGCAAGAACTGCTGTTAATACGACCGTCGCAAGTTCGCCTGAGGTTAGCTCAAGACCATAAGCCTGCGCGATAAACATAGTCGCGACACCTTGCATGATGGCAGTGCCGTCCATGTTGATCGTAGCTCCCAGCGGCTGCACAAACGAACTGATGGATTTCGGGATTTTCAAGTTTTTTTGAGCGATATTCATCGATATAGGCAGAGTCCCGGTGCTGCTTGATGTGCTGAATGCCACAGTCATGGCAGGGAAAAACTCTTTGTAAAACCAAATTGGGCTTTTCTTCGCAAGGAAATAGACGGTTCCGCCATAAGTAAAGGCAGCATGTATCAGCAATGCGCCCAAAATGACGAGCATATATGCGCCCATTGCCTGCATCGCGGCAAGGCCCTGGGTACCGATCGCCGTGGCGATTAAGCCGAAAGTGCCGTATGGTGCAAATTTCATGACGAGGCCGACAAGGTACATCATGATTTCATTGCCCTGTTCGACGAGGGTCAAAATGCCTTTCGTCTTTTCTCCGAGAGCCGTCAGCGCCAAGCCAACAAAAACGGCAAAGATGATGATCTGCAGCATATTGCCTTCTGTCATCGCAGCGAGCGGATTTTTTGGAATAATATTCAGTAAAGTTTCGGCGATCGAAGGCGCTTTTTCAGATTCAAATGAAGCGCTTTCCACGTCAAAATCGCCGGCGATTCCCGGCTGAAAAACTGCTGCCAGCGAGAGACCGATCAAAATAGCGATGGTGGTCGTCACCATGAAGTATGTAATGGTTTTAATGCCGATTCTCCCGAGTTTAGCAGGGTCCCCAAGACCGGCTATCCCAAGAACAAGAGATAAAAATACGAGCGGTACAACGAGCATACTGATCAACGCAAGGAATATCTGCCCCAGCGGCACAAACAGATATGGATTTACTATATTAAAAACTGCGGGAGCATATAAATTCAATAAGAGACCGACGACGGCACCTAAAATAAGTGCGGTGATCACTTTGAACGTCAATCCTTTTTTCTTCATCTGAGTTATTCCCTTCTCTCTATCTATTCTTTAAAAAAACGGACAAATTTAAGTTTAACCGATAGAAAAAGACAAGGAAAGTTTCATTAGTCCTGCTCGACTGGGTATATTTTAAGGACATTAATGCACACAGAATTCAGCAATTCCCAATTTGGATATTAAAATCGACGTCCTACTATATTAAATAGATAGATGGCAACACAAAGAACCATTAAAAAAGCCTCCCTGTGTCAAACCCAATTCAAGTTATACAATAAACCTGCATAAGAAATCCGCCTATTCAACTAAAGAGCGGATTTTTTACATTACTATTGAAAAAGCCAAGTAGTCATAATTGTTCCAGACACAGAGAGAAATCAGGAACTTATGGAAGTTTGAAGATGATGGCGGCGCATTGAGTATCCCGCTGCAGGGGATGCGGGACAAAGACAGGCTGAATACATCACAACAAGCGATAACTCCGCTTGATGTCTTTTATTAAGCTATTATTACAAGAATCTGGAAAGTGTAATAAAAAAGTAATATTATTGTTTTATTTTTAGTAAATCCGGGTACTTTATTTTCATAGGCGTTTCATATTTTTGGTTATAATATGAAAGTCTTT
>DATHVY010000279.1:0-36462 GCA_035461045.1 Planococcus sp. (in: firmicutes) | reverse complement strand
CAAGGGGATAAAAAGGAAAGGGATCCGGCAGCGAACGCCAGGAACATCCCTATGATTAACATTGTATCCGTATCAATGGAGCTCATTTGTTGCCCTCCTTCTGTTGCTAAGCAAAATCAAAAAATGTCCTGCTGTAAAAAGCATGATGATAAACCACGGCTTCATCCCATAACCGAATGCGGAAGAATAGGATTCGCTCGATGAAACCAGGAACACCCCAACCGCCCACACACTTAAAAGAACACTGCCGACTGCGTATGGAGAAACTCTGTCACCCAGTATCAGGAACAGTGCCAACAGGACCGCATATAAGATCAGATTGCCAAAAGCGTATGTATCACCGTACCAAGCCAATTGGGCGAATTCGTAGAAAAATAATGCCGGCAATATGATATACAACAAGGTTTGGATAAGCTGCCTACCCTTGATTTGACCGCTTTTCATGCCATAGAAAAGGAAAGCTGCACTGAAGGAAATGGCCAGATAGAAAGCCTGGGAACCACTTGGGTAGGCGAGAACTGCCAGCGGATCGCTGAAGAACAAAGGCAGGTTCAATAGGATTTTCGCCAGCCAGATGAACAGGACGAAATTGATTATTTGGGAAAACGCTTCGCCAGCCAGTTTTTTCTTCTGCTCTTTCACCAAGTCGCTTGCTACATAAAAAACGGCAAACCCGAATCCAATGCTGAAAACATTTAACAAAATGGGGATGATTGCGGTTGTGGGCATTGTTTTCCCCCTAATTTCTGTGTCATTCCACATCTACTCTACTTGTTGAATATGAAGATTTCATGAATATCTTCCTGGTTTTTGGCATAAGCTAAAACACTCGTGGGAAATCCCCTTTTCATTTACAGTAAAAGGAGTTTCAAAATATTTGGGAAAAGAGGGAAGAACATGCAGTTTACTTTGATTCAGCAAAATGATACCCACGGATGCCTTGAGATGCATAACGAACTTTTTTGGGGACCGGATGGGCCGATACTGAAAAAGACCGGCGGGTTTTCAAGGATCAGCCGGTACGTAAAGAATCTCAAAAACGAAAAGGAAAATGTGCTGTTTTTTGACGGCGGAGATCTATTCCACGGAACATTGCCGCTTGTGGCCAGTAAAGGAGAAGCAATCCTGCCCATCCTTGAGAGGATGAATCTCGATGGCTTCGTGCCCGGAAACTGGGATTATGCCTATGGCAAAAAACAGCTTCGGCATCTGACAGAGAATCTGCCCTTTCCAACCCTTTCCTGCAATGTAATCGACGACGATACGCAAGAAGGATTTTTAAAACCCTATGTCATCAAAGAGTTGAATGGCATTAAAATCGGTATTATCGGATTGACTTATCCTTATGTCGACATCACAATGCCTCCTGATTTTTCAAAAGGGTTGAGTTTTACAACAGGGGTGGAAAAAGTCCGTCAGTCTGTCGAAGCACTGGAAGGACAGGCCGATGTCGTCGTTCTTTTAAGCCATATGGGCCTGCCGCTGGATGTCAAACTGGTTTCCATGGTGGAGGGGATAGACATTGTGCTCTCCGGGCATAGCCATGACCGCATAAAAGACCCCATCATTGAAAACGGCACTTATATTGTGCAGGCCGGTTCGAGCAGCTCTTTTTTGGGCCGCCTGGATGTGGAATTTGAAAACGGTGCCATAAGGGATGTCCAATATGAACTGATCGAGATGGAGGAGCAACTGGAAGAAGACGAAGAAATCAAAGGGATGGTCGACGAACTCGTATCCCTCTATCAAGAAGAAAGAACCGCAGTAATTGGAGAAACCGAAACGGCGCTTCACCGCATGACCTTGGAAGAAGCACCTATGGATAAACTGATAACAGATGCCTATATGGCGGCTTTCGAAGGCAGCGCTGCTTTTTCCCACGGCTGGCGATACGGCCACCCCATTGTTGCAGGGCCGATTACGCGCTACGATTTGCATACGATCATTCCGACCAATCCCGAACTGTTTACATTGGAACTGACGGGGGCAGAATTGTGGAATGCCCTGGAGCATAATTTGGAGCAGGTCTATTCGTCTGATCCATTCGAACAAAAAGGCGGCTATGTTCTCCGGTCCAGCGGCTTAAAAATGACGTTCAAGCCGTATAATCCAAAAGGGCACCGCATCCAAACCATTCAAATTGCAGGCGAAGGCTTGCGGCTGGAAAAAACGTACCGGGTTGTCGGTGGAGGAAGCCAGTCGTTCAAAAAGCACGAGAACAGGAAAAACTATCAAAACGTTCACGCGGTCGATGTCATCCAAACATTCCTTCAAGAAAAAGGGGCATACAAATTGAAGCGCGTCGCAGATGTCGTCAGTGTATAGAAACAACCAAACACAAAACAAACCGCCATTCCTTTTCGAAATGGCGGTTTGATTTCTTCTTCACTGAAGAAGAAATCTGGCAACGCTTTAAACCAACCTTCTTTTTACCAGGAAACAATTGCGGGCTTGCCTGCCTATTTCAGAAGCATTCAAAAAAACAGCTGCTCTTTATGGAGGAATCCATCAGAGCGGCTGTTTTAAATTAATGATTGGGTGCTCATCAGTTGGGTTTCGATAGGATACGGGTTCAATTCATGCTGTATTTGTCAGCTGTTTCACATACGGCTTTCAGGTTGTTCAAGGTTTGCTCCACGGAATTATCCATCAGTTTTTTAATGATAAGCGTATTTGCCACTTTCCCAAGCAGTTTTCCTGGCAATTCATAGTTCATGTCGAGGGTGATTTCCATCCCTTCTCCTTCCGGAACATATGTCCAGACCTGTTGGGATTTTATCGCTCCTTTGACGGAGCCTTTCCAGAAATAGCGGTCCCTGTCTTTACCTGTTTCCAACACTTCGATCGAAATTGGCATATGCATTCCCAGCATGGTGTACTTCGTGTCCAAGGTAGTTCCGGTTTCCCCTTTGCCGACTAAATTCTCGGGCTCTGCAAGGCCGACATACCATAGGAACCATCGATTCGGGTCGATTGCGTAATGATACACATCGTCAACCGGCCGATCAATGTAAATACTTTTTTTGATATTCCACATACCGTGCTCCTCCTCAGTGGGTGAACGAATAGATGTTGATCCGGGTACGGGAGTGTGGTGTTCGAATACTGCTTTTAGCTTGTGTTTCTGTTGCACTGCGAAAACCTCGGCTCTTCGGGGCATGCAAGGGAATATTTCCGCCTTTTTTTCCAACTGATGTAAATCAACAACACAATCATCAATTTTTCAAACGGTAGCAATAAAGCCGCATCTCGACAAACAAAAGGCACCAGAAGACCTTCTTGCTTTGGTTTCTGGCCACTTTTCCTGATTTCAGCGGCTGGGAATTGTAGAGACATCCCGATCTTCAATAGATCGTTTTCTGAAATGAAACTTGCCGTTCTGTAATATGGCACCACCATTATATAGGAATTCACTTCAAATAGCAAGATGTTTTTATAAAATTCAGTTTATTTAACAAAGATCCTTTCAGCTCTTTTGCAGAAGAGGGAAAAAAAGTCGAACGCCGCAGGGAATAGGTAAATATCCTGGTAAATCAAAGCGGATACGCTGTGAAAATGCCGCCAATGGAAAACCTCCCGGACAAAAAGTCTTTGTCCGGGAGGTTTTTCGCTTATTTGTGTACTATCAGCTTTCACTTTTCACAATCGGGCAGGACGGGTCGCTTGCCCATTCGTTCATCGATCCATCGTAAACGGCGACATTTGGCTGTCCGAGTTTATTGAGGAGCAGCGCGTTCCAAGTTGCGGCAATGCCACCCCCGCAATAGGTGATGACTTTCTTATCTGGATCGAGCGCGCCGGTCTGTTCAAAAGAAGCGCGCAGTTTATCGTCATCATAAAGTTCTTTTGTCTGTTCATCCGCATGTATGGCGAAATAGACGTTTTGGCTGCTGGGAATATGGCCGATGCGCGGATTGGTTGACTGGTTTCCATGGAATTCTTCCGGCGACAGGCTATTGATGAGAATGGTTTGCTCGTCCTCCATCGCATTTTTTACATCTTCTTTGGACGCCAGCATTTCAGGGCGCCGCTGTCCGGTAAAGCTTGCTTTCGGATGAGACACTTTCTCTGTTGATAATTCACGGTTTTCCGCCAGCCATTTCTGTAAACCGCCTTCCAGAATCGCGATTTGGCCGAATCCTTCATAGCGCATTTGCCAGGCGAGGCGTGATGCCCAGTAAGAAGCTGCGACCGATTCACCGACCAGTGCGTTCTGATCGTAAATGACGGTGTACGTGTTATCGCCGATTCCGAGTGATGTCATTTTTTCGATAAACATTTCGCGGGGCGGGACAGTGAAAGGCAGATCGGAATCTGTATCCGATAATTCTCCGACCAGATCGGCGTAGACGGCTCCTGGGATATGGCCTTGTTCATATGCCGTTCTGCCGGATTCCACATGCGGCTGCCCGCCTTCCGGGAATTTCATGAATACCGTCGCATCCACAATCCGCAGTTTCGGATCATCCAAGTGCTCGGCCAGCCAACCGGTTGTCACGATTAATGGAATATCATTCATTGAAGAACTCCTCCTTCATTTTTTCTATATACGCTGTTGATTTTACCATAAAACTGCACAGGTATCAGAAAAATCAGTTTATTTAAAAAGAGACTTGTTATATTATTAAGGAAAGAGGAGGATGCCGTGATGTGGAATTTGAAGAAGACTGTTTTCATCGACCGCAGGGTGCAGGAAGTCCACCAATTCGCAACAAATCCGAAGCTCTGGTATCAATGGTATTCCGGTTTATCCGAAGCTGAAAACCTGGTTGGAAAAGGCGGAAAAGGCACAAGTATGGATTTGAAGTATTCCTTTTTTGGAAGGTATCTGGCATTGCACGTGCTTGTATTGGAAAATGCGCCGGTGGGTGATGGTTATGTTTGGCGCTGCCTGGTCACAGGCGCTTTTGATGCGACCCAGACATGGACTTACCTGCCAAAAGAAGGAGGCGCCGAAATCCATTTTGAAATGGATTATGAACTGCCAGGCAGCATCCTGGGGAAAATGGCCAACACGCTTTATATCAAAAAGCTGGTGTCCAATTCAGTGGAGCAGACATTGCAGAACCTGAAAGATATCAGTGAAAGCGATTGACGGAAAAAGGAATGGCGGTTTTTTTCATTGGACGGAATAATCGCGCGCCTATCCTGAGGACAAGTCAGTCTATAGACGGCAATTTCGGCAGAAAATTCATGCGGGAGTATTCCGTTATGATTTTCATTGTCCTCAATTTCTGCATCCTTAAAAGATCAGTCAATGATAATTGCCTTTCCCTGTGCACGCAAAGTCTTTAAAGAGGCAAGCATGTGATTGATTTCTTCGTCGGAATGCCTTTCCCAGGAACCCAGTTCGGCGACGATCCGGAGAGGCGAGTGGGACCTGTAGGAGCGTGTTGGATTTCCAGGAAACCGTTTGTCGGTTAAGTTCGGGTCATTCTCGAATTCACCGAGTGGCTCCACAATGTAAATTCGTTCTGTTGAGTTGGTTGCTGCTAATTCCGCACCCCATTTGGCTGCGTCCAATGTTGCCGTGAAGTAGATGTAATTGGATTTCTTGTCCTGGAAATTGGATGGATTTTGCGCTTCCAACAGACTTCCAATCTTCAGTTGGACTTTTGTGCCATGAAAAAAAGGGCCGGGGTCCAGTACGTCTTTGTTGTCATTCATACCGAAAAACACCTCCATTCAGCCGTTATTACTCTATACGACGGGGGAGGTGTTTTTTCCTTTTTTTATTTTCCCAAAACGGAGGGGGTTAAGCAGGGGAGCGGTATTTAAAACAGGTGCAAAGAATAGAATGTTCTGATAAATAGACGTATAATTTGAAGTAAGAATACATACCAGAAGAAGCGTCAGCGTTCGCCATTGAAGAACAATTGCTAAAAAAATTTAAGAATGGAGGAGGGAACGATGGAGGAGCGGCAAAATCTTGCGTTTGCGCTTGCCAGCGGAGAAGGGAGAAAATATTGGTTTTTGGGTACGGTGATGGAAGTGAAAGTAACGGGCGAACAGACGGGTGGACAGTTTAGTATTCTCGAGGAAATCGATCCACCAGACTTTGTAGCGCCGGTGCATATCCACCATAATGAAGATGAATATTTTTACCTCCTGGAAGGTGAAGTGACGTTTTCGATTGGCGAAAAAACAATCTCAGCTAAGCCGGGGACATTTGTTTTTGCACCGCGGGACATTGTCCATTCGTACAAAGTTGAAGGAACGGATCCTGCCCGAATTTTATCCATGTTAACGCCAGCGGGACTGGAGAAGCTGTTTATTAAATACAGCGTCCCGACAACAGAATACAAACTGCCTCCGGATGATGTGGAATCGGACGTGGACATGCTGTTTGCCGAAGCAGCCGATTACGGGATCGAATTCCCGGAATAGAACGCGCCACGTGTAAAAAAAGATGACAATAAAAAATAACCGCCATTCCGTTTTCGGAATGGCGGTTATTTTATTTGCCGTATTGGTTTTTCACCAGCTCGAATAAATTGGTTTTTCGTAAATACTGTTCTGGAGCCAGGAATGTCACCGTTACGAGGCCGGGGTGGCGGCCGATTTCAATTGCACCGGTGATTGTCGAGCGGTTCATGATTTCCGGAACGGGTACGCCGAAGAAATCGGCGGCACGCTGGAGTCCGTTATCCGTTGCATCGTTCAGGTTCGGACCGGATCCGATAAAGGACACCGGATACGATTCCTCAATTTTGCTGACGTTCCAGTTGTCCGCGATTTGACGTGCCGATTGCTTTTCTTCCTCCGTGAATGGCTTCGCCGTGTAAGGCAGGTCTTCCACATTCGGCAGCAGAATCGGCCCTTGGATATTCAAGCCTTTGAGCACATGGACCTGGAGATGGGAGATGCCCGAAACGTCTGTCGTGTGCCCGGCGATTTCACCGTCGCCTTGCATGGCGTGCATATCGCCGAGATAAACGCCGCCACCGGCAACTTTCACCGGGCAAATCAACACAGCGCCGGCGCGCACACGGTTGACATCCAAATGGCCATCGGTCCGGTGCGTCTCCAATTCTTCCTGTGTGCACGCGTAATCATGCGGTGCGCCGATCAGGAACGAACCGAAATCGCCGGCATTATGGGAATCGGGCGTCGGGCGTGACGGCGTCGTCCCCAGTTGGCCGAGGAACGGGCGCATACGTGCCATCGTGCCGACCAAATCGTGCGGCGCAAACGTCACCACCGGATTCTGTACGGAAGCTTCCGGCGTTTTCATATAGGCACGGCCGTCATGCGCAATGGTTTCGGCAGCTTCCTGCGGCAAGGTCAGGCCAACATCGCCTTTTTCGCCGAAGAAGATGGTATAGCCATTCGTGAAGACGAATGGGGTGGCATCCGCTCCGCAATTGGCACAACGAATGGCTTCCATGCCGATGCCTTTGATGATGGTTTCCGGATTTTTTGTGCCGCATTCCGGACATTTCGCTGCTACGTAGCCGTCGCCATCTGCCCGGTCTTCGATCATCCTATCGTTGCCGGAAGCAGTGGCCTGGGACGTCACGGTGATGGAATGAATGCGGATGGCAATGGCGTCTCCCGGTTCTGCGCCTTCCACGTAAACCGGCTTCGTCACTTCATGGCCGCCGATCAGGCTAGGTGTGATCATGGGTCCCCAGCAACCCGGGGCCGTATTAGCGATAATCGTTCCGCCGTCTTTCACCGGCCCCAGCATTTCTTTTCCGGGATCCAAAATGCCATCTACAAAATGATTAACGAATAATGTCTCAACCGCTGTTTTATTCACAAGTATCCTCCTTATTTTTTATTGACTGACTATTTTGATTATAATAGTTTAGTTGCATCGATAACAATTTATCAGCTTTTGGGAATATGTGCTGAATGAAAGATGGAGTGGGAGCGGGACGGTAAGAGGAAGGATTCAAACCATTGGATAAATTACGCTATACGTGAGGTGAAAATATTTATACGAGAGGTAAAACTATCTATAAGTGAGGTAAAATGGGCTATACGTGAGGTAAAAAGGTTTATAAGTGATTCACCCCATTGTTGGCCAAGTTTGGGCGGCAGCCGCCGCCCACTGGGCAGTCCGCGGCAGCGGACTGCTTTCCATTCAAATAAAGGGATATTCCGTCTGGCAGAGGAAGGGTATTGAACAACAAAAGAAAAAGGAGTGCAGATAAATGATCAATGTAAAAGAAGGATTTATTAAAGTCACAGGGGGAAAGGTCTGGTTCCGGATCACCGGCAACGGCCCCGGCATTCCGCTATTGGTGTTGCACGGAGGGCCGGGGATGAAAAGCAGCAACAGCGATCCGCTGCGGCAATTGGGAAGGGACCGGCCGGTGATCCAATATGATCAGCTCGGCTGCGGAAAATCTGACCGGCCGACAGACACAGCGCTGTGGACGGTGGACCGCTATGTCGAAGAGCTCGAGCAAGTTATCGAGGCACTGCAACTGAAAAGAGTCCACTTGCTCGGCCATTCCTGGGGAACGATGCTCGCCGCTTCTTATCTCTTTAAAAAGCCGAGCGGCGTCCGCAGTGTCATTTTTTCCGGACCGGCTTTGGATGCGCGGAGGTGGGAGTGGGACCAGCGCAATTACTTGAAACAATTCCCGCAGGACATTCAGGAGACAATTGAACGGAGCGAACGGGAAGGGACGACCGATTCTGCTGAATACGACGAAGCGATGACGGCCTATTACAAACGCCATATGTGCCGGGTGGACCCATGGCCGAAAGAGTTTGAGGAAGATCTGAAAAAGCTGAACCATCAAGTTTACAATTTTATGTGGGGCGCTTCCGAATTTACCGTTACCGGTACATTGAAGGAATTTGATGCCACTGGCCGCCTGCCTGAAATTGAAATTCCGGCGCTGTTCACCTGCGGCCGCTTTGACGAAGCTACGCCGGAAGCGACGGAATATTACGCGAGTCTCGTGCCGGATGCGGAATTTCATGTGTTTGAAAACAGTTCACATATGCCGGGGATCGAAGAACCGGAGGCGTATGTGGAGGTGGTGCGTGAATGGGTGAACCGGCAGGAGATGAGGCCGGGTACGGAGAGGAGAGATTTATTCAGCAAGTTTTTAAAAAAGGGTGAGTAGCTCTTGTCAGGTGCATATGCGCAGGCATAAAAGCATACTAAGCTAAAGTAGGGCGAACCAAGGAATTGGTTTGTCCTGCTGTTTTTATAGTAGAAATGAAGCGCAAGTTCACCACCTATAATTTATTGCGAAAAATCTTGAAAAAAAAAAGCAACGCCTCGGCATCGCAACGTCAGTCTATCTAAAGTCGCCTTTATTTCGGCAGAAAGTCAGCGGACATCTATCCCCACTACCACTTCCTGAAGCTCCAAAATTTCACCGAACAGCTCCGCATCCGCTTCTCCGCTCGCCTTCGCTTCTTCATTTACACGCTGCAGCAGCTCATCCAATTGGCCTTGAACCAAATGATACTCGGCAAGCGTCAAAGACGATTTGCTTTCCACCTGCAGTTCGAGCTTTTTCAATTCTTCAATCAACTTGTCGTCGCGTGGAGCAACGAGTTCGATTACTTCACGGCCCGGCTCATCTTTATTGGCGGTATCCTCTGCAAATGGCCCTGGCTCAAAATGCGGCATGAATACCAGTCCAAAAGCGAGTGCTGCAAGTGAAATGTTCAGAGCAGAAATTTTCAAGCGAGCTTCCTCCTTCGAATTGGTTTGCCTTTACTTCTAGGCTAACTGATTTCCAGGCCCTCGTAACCCCTTTGGCGGAAGTCTTCACCAACTCTTAACAAACTTTACATTGGCTTTTTCTGGACAGGAATTTATAATATTAATACTGGTAAAATGTTACTAATAGAGTGTGAATATAACTCTGTTCACATTGAAAAAAAGTTGGGAATTTTTAGAAACTGAAGGAGGTGCCGGGTATAAGAACAGAGGTGGATTTACTATCAAAAACTACAGCAATTGAGTGTTTATTGAATCGCATTCCCAAGAACCATAGGCAGCGCGACTATCTGGAAAATCAACTGCACCGCGCTTCTGCCGGAATACGTGGAGAAGGAAAGATGGTCAAAAAGTTTAAGGAATTTGCTCTGGAAGAGAATTATTTGGCGATGTGGGATCTGAATATGAAATTGGGCGAATGGGCTGTTCAGATTGACGGTCTGTTGCTGACCGATCGCTGCGCCATCATCATGGATTCCAAGAATATCAGCGATGAAATCCATTACGATGAAGCAAATGAAGAATTTTACAAGAAGACGGTGCCGGGAGGGGAAATACTGAATCTGGATAATCCGGTTATCCAGTTAAAAAAGCATATCCGTTTTATGCAAAAATGGTTCCAGCTGAATCAAATCAATTTACCCGTTACCGGATTGATCGTTTTTACAGCAAACAATTGTATGTTTCATGCGAAGCCTTCTGGTGCATTTATTTGCAAAACGTACCAGATGAATGAATATCTCTACCAAATTCTTCGGGACAGTCCCCTAACCGCTGTTTCTCATCCGATTGATGACATCGGGAAACTGATTGCGGCAAACCAGGTCCCCTATAAAATACCCCCTTTATCTGAGCTTTACCGTATTGACTTCAAAGATATAAAAACAGGCGTTTATTGTCATGCTTGCTGCACCCACCGCATGCAGCGTGTGAAGAAATCCTGGATTTGCGCGGGTTGCGGAAGCAAGGATGCCGCTGCCGACCGACTGGCGGTGCAGGAGTATTTTTCGCTGATCGACAGGGAATTGACGAATAAAAAATTTCGGGAGTTTACAGGAATTCATAGTCCTGCAGCAGTTTGGAGGATATTAGCAAAGTATGACCTTGAAGTGACTGGCGAACGGAAGACTCGTGTCTATAAAATGAAAAATAGTTGATCAGGCGACTTCTATTTTTGAGTAAAATGGGGGAATCGACGATAAACCGCGAAAAACCGACGATAAACCCTTGAGAATCGACGATAAACCGCAAAAAACCGACGATAAAGGACTGAAAATCGACGATAAACGACCAAAAATCGACGATAAACCCAAAAGCCAGCCTCCACCTCTCACCGGTAAAATAAATAATGAAGCTTTTCGCAGGCGAAAAGCCTTTTATTAAGTTCAAAACAAACCTAAAAAGGTGGCCGCGAAATTTTTCGCGACCACCTTTTTGAAATTAGTCTGCATCAAAGACTTTCCGCCTTCGATTCATTCCGTACACCACGCTCAACTACCGGACGTGTCAATGAAAAGACCGCGAAGCCGAGCGCTCCGAGCACGAGGACAGCGCCGACCCAGGCGGTGTTTGTCACCGAGCCGGTTTGGGCGAGTGTGAAGCCGCCGATCGCAGAACCTAGCGCAATGCCGACTTGCAGCGCGGAGTTATTGAAACTTTGCTGGATATCGGACGTGGTTGGATCGGTTTCAATCAGATAGCTTTGCTGCGGCGGGGCGAGGCTCCAGCTGAGTGCCGCCCAAACAACCATCACCGGCAGGAAAACGATTAACGAAAACGTCGTGAACGGCAGCAGGAACAAGACGATCGCAAAAGCGGAAATAACAATCAAAATGCTCTTCTTCGACCCGATGGAATCCGACATGGTGCCGCCGATTGCGCCGCCGCTTACCGCGGCAATGCCGAACAGCAGGTAACAGACGCTGACCCAGAATGAGCTCAAGTACAGGGTTGTTTCGAGAAACGGTGTGAAATAGGCATAGACCGTGTAATGGCCGGCCAGCATGAACATCGTCGCCAGATGGGCTGTGCCGATTTTCGCGCTTGCCACCGCTTTTAATTGCTGCTGGAGCGGAATGGCTGTGCTGCCAGGAATAGGGTGGATGTAAAGCGCGATGAGCACCATCGAGCCGATGGATAGGGCTGCGATGCCGAGGAAGATGACGCGCCATCCGAAGGCATCCGAAATGAGGATGCCAAGCGGAACTCCCAGGACAAGCGACGAGCTGACGCCCATGAAAATGAGGCCGATCGCTTTTGCCCGGTAAGCCGGTTCGACGATTTTAGCGGCGATTGTCAGCGACAACACGACGATCAGCGCGGTGCTTGCGGCCGTTACGATACGCGCAATCACCATCCAGGTAAAATCCGGACTGAAATAAGTCATGAGATTGCCAATGAAGAAGATGAATAAGGAAATCAAATAAACTTTTTTGCGTTCAAATCGGCTGGTCGCTACCAGCAACACAGGACCGGCAATCGCATAGATCAAGGCGAACAGCGTAATCAACTGGCCGGCCGAACTTACCGATACGTTGAATTCTTCGGCTATGGTCGGCAAGATTCCGCCGACGATGAGTTCCACGAGTCCGACAGCGACCGTTGCCAAGGCTAAGATGTAAACTTTCAAATTCATTGCAAATGCGCTTCCTTTCGAATGAAAATAGTGGTTGTCAGAAAATATAAAAAAATCCTGATTACAGAAAACGAAAGGTTCGTTTTCTGTAATCAGGATTTTGCGGTTCCTGGTAGAGACCCTTAAGCCGTATTCTTAAGGTTATACAGAGTGTATGGGTGGTGCGGTTGATCACTTTGAAAATCTTACTACATAAAAAAAATTTCTGCAAGCCGGCACAGGACGCTTAATGATTGATAGCTATCATCGCAACCGGAAAACTGTATCAAAAATAGAAATTAAGAAGAATCGCTGATAAACGTGAAAAAATCGCTGATAAAACCACGAAAATCGCTGATAAACCTCAAAAAATCGCTGATAAATCGCGCCAGCCAGTTTATCACCCATCGCACGCTTAAGATTTGAACGCTTCCGTTACAAAAGGTATGCTTTGAGAAACCTTAACTATAGAAGAAAAGGAAGTGGCGGCAATGCAGAAAAAGTGGCTGATTTACGGAGCTTATGGATATACAGGGGAATTGATCGCCAGGGAAGCGAAAAAACGCGGAATGAACCCTGTACTGGCCGGACGAAATCCCGAAATGCTCAATTATTTGGCGAAAGAATTGGAGTTGGAAGCGAGGGTGTTCCCGGTTGGGCCGTCCACAGCTGAAAATCTGTCCGATATCGCGCTTGTGCTGCACTGCGCCGGCCCTTTCCGAAAAACCAGCGCGCCGATGATCCAGGCATGTCTCGAGGCGGGAGCGGATTATTTGGATATTACCGGTGAGATTTCCGTGTTCGAGCACAGTTTTGCACGGGATGCCAAAGCAAAAGAAGCCGGCATCACCATTTGTTCGGGTGTCGGATTTGATGTGATACCGACTGATTGCACCGCGCGCAAGCTGAAAGAGCTGATGCCGGATGCTGTGAGTCTTTCGCTCGGCTTTGATTCGGATTCAGGCGTTTCGCCTGGCACCTATAAAACGATGATAGAGGGAATGGGTTCAGGCAGTGCCGAGCGCCGGGACGGCCAACTTGTGCCGGTGCCGCTTGGCAGCCAGCGCCGCAAGATCGATTTCGGCCGGGGCACGCGCACCGCGATGGGCATTCCGTGGGGCGATGTGTCGACCGCTTTTCACACGACGGGCATACCGAACATATCCACATGGATTCCCATGAAACGATCGCGCATCGCGGGTGCCCGGCTGTTCAGTCCTGCAGGATCAGTGCTTGCTTTGCCGTTTTTCCAGAAAAAGTTAAAAAAAATGGTGGTGCGCCGAGTAATCGGACCGAATGAACAGTTGCGCGCCGGAGCACCCGCTTATATTTGGGGAGAAGCCCGCAATGCGGACGGCGTGGTAACAACGGTCCGGATCCAAACGGCGAATGTCTATGACTTGACGGTTTATGGCTCACTGGAAGTCGTCAGCCGATTATTGGACGGTGACTTTCCGTCCGGCAGCTTTACACCGGCCACGCTATTCGGTGCGGACTTGATCGAAAAGTTGCCGGGATCCGGGAAGTTTGAAGTGGAGACGGTTTATCATGAATGAAAAATGTGATCGCTTTTAACTGCACTGCAACATAAATTGATATCACCCGTTGAGTCACACCAGCAGTTTCAAAAGTTTAAAAAAGCAATCCGGGAAAAAGCGCTGCTTATTCCCCGGATTGCTTTTTTGTTTTCTCATTACTAATGGATTTAAATAAAAGGGGGCAATGTTCTCTTTTTAATTTATTGAATATTCAGTCTATATTTTGCCATTGTTTTTCCAATGCTATAGGATACATAGTATAAGGCAATTTGGTAAGCAGAGGATAAAACCTGGAGGTGAAAAGGATGGACAAAACATCATGGGACGACTGGGCGGCGGAGCTGCGCAGTGGAATCTTGCCGCTTGCAGTGCTGGCCCAATTGGAGGCGCCGCAATATAGCGCTTCCCTGATTCAGGTGTTGGAGCAGCGGGGGCTGTTACTGGATCCCGGCGCATTGGCGCCTTTGCTGCGGCGGCTTGAAAAGCAGAAGCTGCTGACAGGGAAATGGGATCAGACCGGCAACCAGCCACGTAAGTATTATGCCCTGAGTGAAGCAGGGGTGGAAGCATTGGAGCAAATGAACAGCGACTGGCAGAAAGTCACGCAGGAACTTCAGCAACTTATAGAAGGGGATGGCAGCCAATGAATTTGATTGACCGCTATATTAATGAAGTGGTGCGCAGGCTGCCGGCCAAGGAACGTGAGGATATTGGGCGAGAGCTGTGGTCGACGATGGAAGACATGCTGCCGGCTGGTTATTCGGAACAAGAAGAACGCCAGCTGTTGATGAAGTTTGGCGACCCGGCAGTACTGGCCGCCAAATACCGCACGCAGCCGAAGCATTTCATCGGCCCCCGTCTTTTTGACCTTTACCTTACATTGCTGAAAATCATCATTCCAATTGTCGTGACCGTGGTGGTGGTGATATTGATTATTACGACTATTTTCTCGAGTGCCGGTGAGGCTTCAGTGGTCAGCGTCATTGTCGGTTTGATTGGGGACGCGATTTCAGCGGCTATTGAGGTGGTGGTCAATGTCTTTTTCTGGATAACGGCCGTATTCGTGATTATCGAATGGGTGGACCGCACAAATCGTGAAGCTGGAAAACCATCGATTGAATTTCCAGAAAAAGAATGGACACCGGATGATTTAAAAGCCAATAAGGATATACCGAAGAGGAAGGCGATTCCACGAAGCGAACCTGCTTTCGATTTGATATGGATTGCCATTTGGCTGTCCATTTACTTCAACGCGGATAAATTCGTAGGCATCTACGAGGGAGGCTCGAATGGGATTGAAATGTTGACGCCGGTCTTCAACCAAAGTGTTCTCCTGTCCTATTGGCCACTCGTGCTGCTCGTCGTCATCCTGCAAGTGGTGATGGATATATGGAAATGGATGCGTCGGCGTTGGGGCATCAAACTTGCCACGTTCAATTTAGTTGTTAATGCGCTGTCAGTCCTGACTATTATCCTTATTTTCAGAAACCCAGAAATTTTCGCCGCAGGTTTTCTGGCTTGGCTCGAAGACCTTTTCGGATCTTTGAGTACGATGAATTGGGTCGTGGGCGGAATCCTTATTGTAATTGCATTTTTCGCGGCGATCGATACTATCGTAGGGTTCTGGAAAGCCGCAATACGGGAGGATGCGTCTGAGAAAAGCTGGAAACGAGAGGGATGATCCGATTATTGAAGGCAAAAATGATTTCAAATAAGTTTCGAGAGAGCAGGTGGATATAAAATGATGAAGAAAAAAGATAAGCCGAAAACTCCTATGACAATTAAGGCGATTTTCCCATTCATTTTAATATCCTTTGGCTTGACGTGGGGCCTTGCCTCATTGATGCTCTTTTTTAATGATCAGGTTATTGCCATATTTGGTGAGATAAGTACTTCGAACCCCTTGTATATTTTGGCTGTCTACGCCCCGGCCATTGCTGCGTTTATACTGGTCTGGCGCTATTACGGGCTGCGCGGCATTGGCAGCTTTCTCCGCCGCCTGACTCTGTGGAGGATGTCGCTTGCCTGGTGGCTGTTTCTGATATTTGGAACCGCTGCTCTCTTTTACCTTGCCTCGGCAATAACCGGCACAATCTCTGATCCTTTTCCATATAATCCATGGCATGCCGTTATGCCGGCATTGGTGCTTATGCTGCTCCTGGGACCTGTAGAAGAATTCGGCTGGCGCGGCCTGGCTCTCCCACTGCTGCAGCGCAGATTTACACCGTTTTGGGCCAGCATAATCCTCGGCATAATCTGGGGCATATGGCATCTGCCAGCTTTCCTGATTGGAGGAACGCCGCAATCCGAATGGGTTTTTGTTCCTTTTTTCATTGCGGCCATCGCGCTCTCAATTATCATGACTGCAATTTTCAACGAATCAAAGGGCAGCATTCTTACCGCCGCACTGTTCCACTTCCAGTTAAATAACCCCATATGGCCGGATGCTCAGCCCTGGGATACAATCCTGTTTAGTATAGTTGCGGTGGTCATCGTGATTTTCAAACGACGAACAATGTTTACCCACAGCAATGCAGTAACCACAGTCCTTTATCCTGGAGATGAGCCCACTTATCCTTCAACCAGAAAAACCGCTGATGGATAAAGGTGGACTGTCCATGGGTTCTGGAAAGCCGCAATACGGGAGGATGCGTATTTGAAAGGCTGGGAAAAATTGAAGGGCGAGGAGGGAGAAAGTATGGAAATTAACAGAGCAGATATGAAAGTCATACTTTCAACATTATGGATATTTGTGCTTTTTAACATGATTTACGCCGATATTCTTGGATTTATGAAGGCTGATTTTCTGCAAGAGGTTATAACTGGGAATGCTGGCGGCATCCAAATAACACCTGGTTTTTTGTTGATGGCAGCAATGTTTTTAGAGATTCCGATTGCTATGGTTGTTCTATCAAGATTTTTAAAGTATAAAATCAATCGATGGGCGAACATAATTGCGGCTTCTTTAACAATTATATTCGTTATAGCAGGTGGATCAACAGCCCCTCATTATATCTTTTTTGCAACCATAGAAGTTCTGGCTTTGGCCCTGATTATCTGGTTTGCATGGAAGTGGAAAAATCCAGAAAGTACGACTTAATAGCATGGTTTGTCAGAAGAGAAGGAACTTCATATTTATGAAGTTTCTTCTCTTTTTTATATTTGTGGAAGTGGGTTTTTCCGAATGGTTCTCAATTTAAAATGGCCGGGGTTCCACTTTTTTAGCAAAAGATTGCCTTCGACATATCATGCGAACAATACTCTTTATCTGTCAGATGCTATAGGGCAATAAAGACGACATTCGAAAGAAAACTGAATAAAAAAAGTATTCAAATAACCTTTACATCTATTGGATGCAGGTATAGTCTATTAGTAATAACAAATGAAGGAAATATACTATTTTTCTCGTTAATGTGAATTTATAGTCCTGATATTAAAATTTAATTATAAATATAATCATATTTTTGATAGTTTTACAATTGTTCAAAAAATTACTTCTCGGGCGTGAGAAATGTCACAATACAAAATACGAAGATAGTTTAGGCTGAAAATGAGAATAATACACATCCTGTTTATTTGGATATTTACTTGCTCCTTATCTGAGTGATGAATGCCCAAAAACCCGAACTACGTTATCAACTGACACGGTATTCATTTAAAAACTTCATCTATGAAATCGCAATAGAGGACGCTTGAACCATGGAATCGAAACGCCAGCGACTAAATAAGGAAGAAGATGATAATGAAACTGGAGGTAACTGAAATGTTATTAAAAGAAGTAAATTTTAAGCTTCTGGACTTTGTTCAAACTGCCGACGGAAAATGGTTCTCTATCGGCTTTATGGACAACGTACACAAAAAAACTCTGTCTAAAAAGACAGCTTACTCGATGTATGAAAAAGGTCAAATTATAAAAATTTCAGAAGAAATTTGAGGTGGAACTGTATTTGAGAATTAAACTATTATTAAATAAAGTTCTTAAACCATTCCATTCTGACTTTCATTAGACTATCAACCATTGAATAGGGTAGGAATATGAAAAATTCCCTCGCTACAACAATGGTTCCAGGAATCCAATGTTAGCTCGCTGGTCGGATCGGTTTCATTTTCATAAAAATCCTAACTGAGAAGGGGAAGGAGAATCAAGGAAATGGCACAAAACCAATTGATTCCTCAGAAGTCAGTCACTTATTTCTTTATCAAATCCAAAGATGTGAACATGGAAAAAGGTTTGGCTACCATTACTTTATTCGCCAGGTTGGCGCGTGAAATCACTCTTGTCACGGGCAGGGAGAAACAGACTCAAATTGAAACATTTTGGGTCCAAATCGATGATCTGGGGATGGAGCACGCAACTGAAAAGGTGAAGACCTCGCCAAATTGCATGGAGAAATACGAGGTGTCTGAAAAAGTTTTCCAGCATTTACTGCAACTGTCCAAAACGTGCCCGAACGAACTATATGGCGTTACACCATATTATGTGAAAGGCAATCGGGAGATGTTCCTCCCATGGCAGGAGTTATTGCTGCGCGAGAAGGCTTATGAGGAATTCAATTAGTCAGCACAAGTAGAAAGGAATCCAAATTCTTAAACGAATGGAGGAAGATTTCTTGGTAAAAAATCAATCTGCGGAACTAAAAGGTGCATTGAATTGGGATCTGCGTGGTTATGACGAATACATCGCAGGGTACAAATTGTATAAGCGGTTGAAGAAAAAGTGGGATGCTATTGAAATTGAGGAGGCCTCAGAGGCCATCCAGTAAATGCTTGGCTGAGTTCCGAGGTGGTGGGATCTAATTGACAAAAGTAGGGAAAATACAAAAGGACGATGCCAATAAAGTGGCCTCGTCCTTTTGCATATGGTTTTGTCTCTATTCCTAGCTAGCTTTTCATACTCTCTCCGAGAAGATAATGTGAAAAACACTTTAAATTCTGCTTCATAATCGCCACTGCCATTCCTTTGAATAGGATGAATTCGGTATCAACTTCCATATCCCGTAAACCCCGGTAGAGTTCATATGCGTTGGGAATTGGGACTCTCGCATCGGTTTCCCCATCCCTTGAAGGATCGAATTCCTGGATATGAAAATACTACCCGTCAGTGAGTTGATGCGCAACCATTTTTCCGATTTCAATAGAATCCAAACATTGATTCCGGTATTCCTTGCCTACATGATGGAAATCGCCATAGGTCTCTCGGCGGTTTATGATCTCCTCAGGTTCCTGGGACTGTGCCACATAATAACACCCTTTTCCGGCAGGCTCCCGCTGGAATCTGGAGACCATAATGGGGAAGTGCTTTCAGTATCTTCAGTCATTTGTAAGGTTCCTTTCGGTAGGACCAATTTGAAGATTCACTATAAAGTTTGCTTAGTAATTCTTCTCTTTTGTGACCATATCATTCATTTTACAGATATTGTATAAAATTAATTGAAATAATAAGAATGGCAAAACCGTTATCGGTTGCTACATGATTTTGCTCGGTCCAATTGATCTAAATTTCTTCTTCTTACGTTTAACTGAAAAGAACGAAAAGGAGGAGAGATCATCATGAATAAAAAATTAGGACTAATACTTGCAGGTGGCGCGTTGATTTTAGCAGCTTGTGGGGATGATGGACAGCAGACAATGGTAGACCAAAATGATGCTGCCGAAGAAACAGTGATTGTAGAACAAGAAGAGGACACCGAAGAAGTTGCGAGTGAAGAACCGGCCGAAGAAACAGAAGAAGTAGAAGAAACAGAAGAAGCAGTTGAGGACGCGGAGCAAGCTCCTGAAGCCATGATCGGCGTTGCTTCTGAACTTTTGTCGAAAGGAGAAAGCACCAGCTTTGTGTTCAATCAAATAGGTGAGTTTTCAATTTTCTGTGCGCCGCACCCTGTCATGAAAATGACTGTCATCGTGGAAGAAGGAGCTGAACTGTCCGGAGAAGTGGAACTGGACATTGTCGATTATGAATTTAGTGAAGAGACCATTGTCGTTGCACCGGGCACGACTATTACTTGGACAAATCAAGATCGAGCTCAACACAATGTTGCTTTTAACTAAACTAGAAATATCTTGCATTCAATGCGTTAATTGAGTAAAAATAAAATGAATTCAGCAAGCCTTGCAAAAACAAGCAGCTCACGTGGATTGCACTCAACCCCGATTGATGAAAACTTTTAAAAAAGTGTTCATCAATCGGGGTTTTTTAGTTTCGTTCCACGGCATACTGAATTGAACGGAGAAAGTAAGGGGCATTAGCTCTAATTTCAATGAAAATGAATTAGAGTGAATCAGTAAAAACCGCGACCAGCACTTAAGGTTCTTTAACCAAATGCTAAATTAGTAAAATAGATATATATAACTAACAAATAATCACAAAATCTTTATATACATTTTTATTGGAAAAAGCTATACTAATTTTAGTTTTATAGCTTATAAGAAAGGAGGGACTACATATGAAATGGTTTATGGAAACAATGAAGAATGCGTTCAACTTCAGTGACCGTTCAAGAAGAAAAGAGTACTGGATGTTTTATTTGATTGCGACATTAATTATGATCGTATTGACCTTGGTGGATGTTGTCGCTGGATTAGAGGTAGCCGAAGATGTGGGCATATTGAGCACTTTATTTTCACTTATTCTTATCATCCCAAGTCTTGCGGTTACTTTCCGTCGTTTGCACGATACAGGAAAAAGCGGCTGGTGGATTCTTATTTCTTTGATCCCGATCATTGGCTGGATTGTCCTGTTGATCTTTACAGTTCAAGACAGTGAAACAGGGATCAATAGTTATGGTGCTAATCCGAAGTTAGCTGTCTAAGTTGTGAGGCAGTTCCTGAAGGGTTTTCTGTTTTATAGGCGGGAATTTAAACTCATCATAATTTTTATAATTGGCAAGAAGGAATAGAATAGAAAAGAAAGATGGAACAGCCAAGAGGACAGATCATCTGTCCTCTTGGCTGTTCGTCATTAAATCTGCTCTTCTAATTTTACAGTTGCTGCATTTTTAATCGAGATTAAAACTGATTTATTTGACCGAGATTTAAGGGCAGGGCAGCTTGGGGCAAACAACTGAAGGGTTAAGTTTTTGGAAATGGAACTTTCAGATTTTTTTAGCGTATTTATATTAAGGAGAAAAGTTGAGAACCGACTCTAAGAGATTCAGTTAAGAAGAATAAAGAATGCATAATTAATTTGCAAGACATATTTGGTTAACTGCTGATACTAGAGATGAGCAGGTTTGGAGTAGGGGGAACTAGTGATGAAAGAAAGCACGGGGAGACTCGTTGGGCGAAAACTGGCGGCCACGGTCATTGCCACGTTTATATTTTCCATGGCTTTGTGTGTTTGGGAGATTACAATGGCAGATGGACCGAACTATTACCAAGGAATGGAATTTTATGCCATGACGCTGACGTACTTTTATTACATCGGCATGTTTGTCCTGACTTATGGAAATTTGGTAGCTGTCGCCATCGAGTCCTTCCAGCGAAAATGCTTTAAACAGGCAGACTGGCTGTATGTTTTGATACTCGGGGTATTCGGATCGGCAATCGGATTGCTCATTCGAGATCCGGGCTTCATCCTGGTTGGAATCCTGGTAGCGATGCTTTATGGCATTACAGATAAATGGCTGCTGAAAAGGTGGCAGCAGGACAAAGGAAATAAAGTCTTCTTCATCGCTCCAATTGTTGTGTTCGGGTTGCTGTGGGGTTATTTTCATCTCACTACACCATCCCTGCCGCCGCATACAGCGGAGGAAGCGGTTGAATTTGTCACGAGCGGTGAAGGCACACCAATTGACCGTTTTCCGGATGAAGTGGGAACATGGGAAGGCGTAATTGAGGGCTATCAGGTCGAGAGAACAACGTCTGTCGAAAAAGTGGACGAAGAGCATTATATAGTGACCTTTACGGAGAAGTGGCAAAAAGGAACGGTGTCCGATTCCTGGGCGATGTCCTATCTGGTGGATCGCGATAGTTCGACGTTTCATGGCGAAGAGGGCGATATGCCGCCTTATGATAGATAAAGCGTTGTCAAAGTAGTATGTAAAACACTTCGATAAGAGTAATGGAATGCCCGTGCACGACCACTTATCACTAATCTAAAGCAGTGAGAGAATGGGTAGAAAATCGCTGAGCGCCGAATTAATTTTTTGAACGCCGGAATAAATCGCTGAACGCCGAATTAATTCGCTGAGCGCCGATAAAATCTCCTGAACGCCGATATCCGACAATTCGCCGACCTTCAATGAGAAAAATCGGCAAGAAAAGCTGATGTTAGGCTTTATTGAGATCAATATCGCCTCAAAAGCTAAGTACAAAAGACAAATGGATGCTTTTCGCGGGCGAAAAGCGAAAAAACCGTATGAAATTGTGGATAAGAAAAATGCCTCTCGAAAAGTTGGAAGGAACTTGGAAAAGAAACAGCCTGCCGAAAGGTTTCTTGACAGCCAAAAAAGCAGAGGGAGCTAAACCCTCTGCATCAATGTGTTTTATGGCTGATTCACTTTGTATGTCAACTCTCAGCCAACACCGCATTTACCTTCGTTGCATCTTCTAAAAATTCTTGTATGTGCTCTCTCAATTCCTCTTCAGTGTCAATCTCACGCAAATCCACATCATATCCTGCTTGCAGATCTTCTCTGGCAATCGTATATTCTTCTGCGCCATCCACCATTTCAAAATGGAATGTCACCCAATCCGTATTCTGAATCAATGCAAATAAATACGAGGCGTTGTTGATGGTGGTGCTTTTTTCTTGTCTCATTATATTGGGGTATTCTAATTTCTCTATGGGGCAAGTTGAAGTCTTAGTACACTTCAACTTGCCCCATCATGCCATTATCTTCGTGTTCCAAAATATGGCAATGGAAAACAAAAACACCTTTTTCAGGGAACGTGACAAGCAATTTTACCCGTTCGTCGGGTTCGATCAGCACACTGTCTTTCAGGCCTTGTTCGTTCGGTTCCACCTCTTCGCCATCACGGGAAATGATTTTGAACTGGGTGCCGTGAATATGGAAGGGGTGGATCATACCACCCATCATATCGGGTCTGTTATAAACTTCCCATACTTCCGTAACACCCTGTTTCTGGCGAAAGTCGATGCGGTCCATGTCGAATTTATTCCCATTGATCGTCACCATATCAGCCATACCGAACAACTCGATTTCCTTCGAGACAGGCATTGTTTTCTCCTGTTCGGTCAGGAATGGCTCCTCGGCTGTCCACATTTTGGCGGAGTCTGCCGGGGAATCATCGAGAGCCAGATCAAACGGCAGTAACACAGTCCCTTGATCGTTGATGATGGCGAGGGACTCCTCATCAGTCATCGTTGAAAAGTCGATGAGAATTTCAGCACGCTCCGAAGCGGCTAGTGTCAGCGAGTCGATTTCAACAGGTTCATCCAGCAAGCTGCCATCAGAAGCGATTTGTGTAAAGCTGGCGCCGTTGCTCAATCGGAATGTGTAATTTCGAGCATTCGCTCCGTTCAGCAGACGAAAGCGCATGACGGATTTGTTGACGGTCAGTTTTGGGTTGATGGTTCCGTTGACGATGGAAATATCGCCTAAAGTTCCGTCAAGGTCCATGAGTCTGCCGTAATTCAATTGCATGTTTTCATCAAACAGGCGGTCCTGGAAAATGAGTGGGATATCATCAATTCCGTACTCATTCGGGAGGTCCGAATCCGAGCCGGATGCCTCATCAATGAGCAACATTCCGGAAAGGCCTTTAAATACTTGTTCAGCTGTCGAGCCATGAACATGGGGATGATACCAAAGGGTGGCGGCCGGTTGATCCGCTTCCAACGTGATGATTTGGCTGTCGCCCGGCTGGATTTCACCGTGTGGGCCGCCATCTATTTCACCGGGAACTTCAAGGCCGTGCCAATGAAACGTTGTCGGCTCATCCAAGTCATTTGTGATTTTGACATCGACACTTTCACCTTCATCCAGCTTAAGCGTGGGACCAAGTAAATTGCCGTTATACCCGTAGGTGAGAGTCGAGATGCCCTCAAAAAATTCAGTGATGCCTTCTTGGGCGGTGATTTCATAATCGAAGTCTTGACCTTGCTGCTTTTCCAAGACAGGAGGGATCGGCAGCTCATTGATTCCTTCAGAGGATTCGAGGGACGGAACATTCCCGTGCCGCATCCCGCCTTGCATTCCACCCATGCCTCTTTCATTCACGCCTTCTTGATTCGTGCCACCCTGACGGTCCATGTGCCCGTTATTCATCGGTGAGTCCTGTGATTGTCTGGTGTTTTCATTGTCGCTGCAGCCATATAAGATGAAACTGAGGGCGAATAAACCTAAAATGGCTTTTTTCATTTCTTTCGCTTCCTTCCATGGGTTTATTAATGGACTATACGCGCAAGGTGTGCAAAAAGAGTGAAGAAAAGAGTGGAAAGAATACTCTTCTCAAATAAAGAAAGATGTGACGATAAAACATGAGGGAAGAGGCTGATCAAAGCGCCATCTTCTCTCCCTTTTGTCTGCAAATGTGTCTTTTTACGAACGTCATCTATTATTCTTTCCCCGTAACCTTCAAAGAAGATTTCTTGATCTAACATATTTTTTATATTGTATAATATAATCAAAGAATCGAATTTACAATCAATATAAAATTTTGAAAAAACATATTTTAATGTAATGAAAAGGAAATAATGAATAAAAGGAGGGAATTTATGGTCAATAAAAACGATAAAGGAATCAGGTTTAAATACCTGACACTGACATTATCATCTTTAATAATTTGTACGTTAATGATAGTAGGAGTTTATTTATACATCAACTTTCAGCAAAAGGAGAGTTTAACTGAACATAATGGGCTTGATGAGAAGCAGGCGACTCTTCAGGAACTTTCACATTCTTTAAATCAGGTGTTTTTCCGGGCAAGAGGGTTCTATGCTTTTCAGAATGAACAGGAGCTTGACCGGGCATATACGGATCTTGAGAATCTGAAACAAACGATAGAAAAAATGAATAATTTATCTATCACGCCAACGGAACAGCGGCAAATTACAGAGTTAAGTAATTTTATAGTGGTTTACGAAAATCAACTACTGCCGGAGGCGATTGCTTTAGTTCGTGATAACGATTATGAAGGATTGCGAGAGTTGGCTATGGGTGGTACCAATACCACCGTGAATGAATTCATAGCGTTTTCTGATGAATACCAGTCTTCGACTGAAAGCACGTTGCGGCAATTGAACCAAGACATGCTTAGACAGACAGAAAGCTTTTCCTTTGCTTTGATTCTTTTATTTATTCTTATGTTTATTAGTACAGGATTAATCATTTTAAGAGCGCTAAATGATATTGTGAAGCCACTAGAAGGAATGCGAAACTCCATCGATGAATTTGCAGAGGGCAAAGATGTGAATTATAGCCCACTTGACCGGTCGGATGAGCTGGGTGTGTTGTCGAGGACTTTCCATAGGATGATTAACACTATTCGAAAAAATCAGGAAGATCTGACTGCTCAAAACCAAGCATTGTTGATGAATAAAGATCAGCTGCAAGGAAAACAAGTCGAACTCGAACATTCTTTAGAAGAAATCGAGAAAGCGAAAGATCGGCTGATTCAGTTTAATGACTTGAATCACATCCTGTCATTCACTTTGGATAAACAGAAACTAATTAATGCAATTCTTCGCTACTTCACTGATACTTTCGATATTGATACTGGAGTTATATGGTTGACTGAATCCGGGGAATTTGCTTTAAAAGGATTCACCGATGAAATGTTCAAGCAACTTCAAGAAGAGCAAGTGCCTTACTTAATGACTAGATTAAAAGACGATGAATCATTTACAGTCAAACGGGAAGCGCTGCAAGAAAAAGGATTTACGATTGAACCCGTTTATGTATATGATCTGTATGCTTCTGTGAAAAACGAAGAAAATGTAGGGATTGCATTAATTGGCTTATCGCGTGTGGGAAGATCTTTTTCAGAAGAGGAAAAATTGAGCATCACCGGTCTATTAAAACGTACTCATTTGGCAATCGACCGTATCCAATTATATGATGTTGCTATCCATGAGCGTACCTTGAATGAACGAATTATAAATAATATCAATGAAGGCATTCAGTTTATCGCAAAGAATGGCAGTATGGTTCAACACAATGAAACAATGTGTACCATGTTGAGTTGCGGGAATGTACCTCTTGATGCCACTATTCCACAAGAAATGTGGATCGGCAGCATGTCTGATCAAACCACTACTCCAGAGGCAATGTTTGAATTTCTCAGCAGCTGCATCCATGAAAAAGAGAGCAAAGCGAATACATTTCAATATACTGTAAGAGAACCGTACGAACGTGTGATTGATGTTTATAGCACGCCCGTCATGGTAGACAATGAAAGGACAGGAACGATTTTTGTGCACCGTGATATTACAAGAGAGCACGAAGTCGATAAGATGAAATCCGAACTAGTTAGTACTGTAAGCCATGAACTTCGGACCCCGTTATCAAGTGTTCTTGGTTTCACTGAGTTGCTGTTAAATAAACAGCTGAAGCCTGATAAACAAGAGCGTTATCTGAAAACAATTTATAAGGAAGCGAAAAGGCTGACCAATTTAATTAACGATTTTTTGGACTTGCAACGGATGGAGTCTGGGGATCAAATGTACCGCATGGAAAAGCTTCCTATGAATGAATTGATTATAGAGGCAACTGAGAAGTTCCGAACGCATAATTTGCATTCCATGGTTTTTATCGATGATGCTTCGGATGTATTTGTAAAAGGGGATCGAGAACGCCTTGCGCAAGTATTGATGAATTTAATCGGTAATGCCGTTAAATTTTCACCACTAGGTGGCAATGTGAAAGTCTGCATGGGAAATAATCACCATAATTTGCGTGTATCCATTGAAGACGCAGGAATCGGAATTCCTGCTGAAGAAATTCCGAAGTTGTTTTCTAAATTCCATCGAATCGATAATAGTTCACGCCGTAAAATAGGCGGGACAGGGCTTGGTCTCGCGATATGCCAAGAGATTATCACTAAACATGACGGGGAAATTTGGATAGAGTCAGAGGAAGGGCAGGGCACAACCATTCATTTTGAGTTGCCGCTAATTTCTGAACCTCAGGCACATATCAGTTATGAAGAAATCGGGGAAAGTCCGCCTGTAATGATAGTAGAAGACGATATCAGTCTTGCCTTATTGTTATCGGAAGAGTTAAAGCTGAATGGGTTTAAAGTGATTTATCATACTTCTCCTGAAGAAGCGTTTAAAGAAGCGAAGCGTACACCTTTGGTTGGCGCTATTATTGATATCATGCTTGGAGAGGAACTGACTGGTTGGGATCTTGTCGATATGATGAAAGAAGATGCTGAGACAAACAATATACCTATTGTAATCTCGTCTGCATTGGACCCATCCTCAGATGCCGGCAAAATAAATAAAATTAACCATTATCTGACTAAACCTTACGCTCCGGTTAACTTGTCAATAGTAATGAAGAAGCTGTTGGAAGGGCAGGAGCATGATGGTGTGATTTACTACGCCACTAATGAAATTAAAGAAGAAGCTAACAGTTGAAATTTCACCATTTTTACTGCTTTATTGCGGATTCAAAAACGACTAGCCCTTTTCAAAAGGCTAGTCGTTTTTTTATGAAGCTAATATGTCTTCAACAAGTGCCAACAATTCCATTGGACTAAAAGGTTTTGGCATAAAATAATCGGCTCCATTTAATATAGCGTTGTCGCGATCCGCATCCTGTGTTTTTGCTGTAAGCATTAATACTTTGGTCATGTTCTGGTCTTTCCTCACTTCTTCGAGTACTTCCATGCCAGTCATATAAGGCATCATGTAGTCAAGGACAACTAAGTCGTAATCATTTGCTCTGATTTTTTCAAGAGCTTCTTTGCCGTCCTCAGCCTCTTCTATGTGGAAATCATCTTCCAACGTGTCGGCAATCAGGATACGTAAAATATCTTCGTCATCTGCAACTAAAATTTTCTTCATAAATCTACCTCCTTGAGATTAAGATGAAATTCCTTTGCGTTTCATGTCGCCCCAATGTGCTTTCTTTTGAAAAACAGCGATAATTCCTTTTACTCTCCAGAACACCATGAGCGGCCGGTACCAAAAAGCTTCGGTCATCGCCCAAAAATAAAGACGCATCAAATGGGACACTTTCGGATATTTTCGAAGTGTCATTTCCTCCAGTAAAACAGCTAATGCTGATATTAAAGACCCGTAAAAAACGGTTACTAAAAAGAGCGCGCTTGCAACTTGTGGTTCAACAAGGGAAAAGAAAAATCCGCCGAAAATGATAAAATAGCCGATAAATTCGAACACCGCACCAAGAAGTTCAACAAAAAGAAAGTAAGGTAGTGAAATCATTCCGATAGAGCCGTACTTTGGATTCAACATCATTTTTCTATGAATCCACAAAGTTTCAAACAATCCACGCTGCCAACGTATCCTTTGAGACCTAAGAACTTCGAGAGATTCCGGGGCTTCAGTCCAGCAAACAGGATCTGGAATATATTCAATTCGCTGCTTGGATTTTTCTTCTCGAAGAAGGCGATGCAGTCTAACGATAAGTTCCATATCCTCGCCTACGGTGTTTTTATTGTATCCACCAGCTTGAATAACGCGATGTTTATTAAAGACACCAAAAGCGCCAGATACAATAAGCAAAATATTTAAATGGCTTAAAGCAATTCGTCCGATTAAAAATGCGCGGAAGTACTCGATAATTTGCATCAAGACTACGGGATTTCGCGGAAGGCCGATAACCTCTACCTTGCTTCTGGAAATAGTGGATCCGTTGGCAATTCGAACCGATCCACCGGTGACAATGACTTGGCCATCAGACTCGATGATAGGTTTCATCGTTTTAAGAAGTCCATCATTTTCTAATATAGAATCACCATCAATAGCACAGAAATAAGGAAAAGAAGAAAAATTGATTCCTGCGTTCAGGGCATCGGCTTTCCCGCCATTTGCTTTTTTGATCAGGCGAACATAGGGCAAGATAGAAGATTGATAGATGGAAAAAATTTCGGCTGTTTGAATATGTGTGCGTAGAGCGAAAGGAAATGGAGTCATTTTAAACTCTTCAATCATTCGGTCGGATGTCTTATCTTTCGAACCGTCATCAATAACAATTATTTCTTTTTCAGGATATTCGAGCGCCAATAATGAGCGCACAGTACTGACCACACCAACTTCTTCGTTATAGGCTGGAACCAGAATGGACACTGGATATGTAAACTGATTCCTTAAATAGTCTTCTGTAGACTCCTTTTTATCAAGCTGGCTCTCTCTCTTCACCCTTCCGAATGCAATAGTGAAAAGGCCTAAATAACTCAAGCTTGAAAAAAGCATATACGCTATAACTACATAAGCTAAAACAAGAAAAAAATTCTCCATCACTGTTCACTTCCTAAAAGGGACGTCTTCCATTGGGTTGCCATGTCCCGTGCATAGCGGTCTGGATGTTTGTTTGCTATATGGGTAAGTAAAATATCGCCATCAGAAAACTTGGTCAAGGCTTCAGCAGAAGAATAGCGGACCCGCCAAACTGGGTCTCCCAACAAGTCGCTAAGCTTTTCTTTATAGCGAGATAGTTGGAGTGCTCCCGCAACTTGAGCGGAAAACATCCGCTCCTGCCAGGATGCTGATTGCAGAAAAGGCGTCAGGAGTTCTGGGGTTGTCATGTTTTGCATATGGAATAGCGCCTTTAATGCTTGAATTCGAATTTCTTCATCCGGATATTGCAATTCTTCCTCAATACGAGGCAAAAACAGAGTCAATCCCGCCATGCCAATATAGGAAATGGCTGCTTGTTTGAGTAGTTTATTGTCTTTTTCATTCTTTAAAGCAGCATCTAACTCTTCCAACTTTGTCAATGCATCTAGTCGTTTGAAAACATCGATGTATAGGCGAGCTGAGACATTTGGATATCGACCTAAAACAGAAATAGTCACCGGTTCGTTCAAAGAGGCTAAAGTTCGGATAAGTTGTTGAGCCTCTTGATCCAATTGAGAGACTGTACTCAGTTTTTTCTTCAGAAGTGGAGTAAGGGACTGTATATGGAAATCTTCTATGAAATGTAAGGCGTTCATACGCAAAGCCCAGTTTCTTCGATTAAGTTGCTTAGCATATCGTGCCGCTAAAAAATCTTCAGATAGTTTGGCAATAATAGGCGATGTGACACCAGCTTTTGTAAGAGATACATAATTGTTCAATAAACGCTCAAGGACAACAAACTTATAGGGAGACTCTTGAATTTCATCTATAAACCTATCATCTGAAGTGTCTATCATATAAGAGCTAAATGAATCTGATAAAAAATCATACTCCTGGTCGATTGCCACTTCTCTGTTGCTCAATTTCAGTTTTCTCCAAGCTAGAATTACTAAAAGCCCAAGTTGACCGGTGAAAAGCGAGAAGCTGAGAATCCAAACGAAATAAATATTCAATTAAGCATCCTCATTGACAGGCGCTGCACACGCGCCACTATTTCCTGTGAGTAAAATGGTTTGACGATATAATCATCGGCACCACTTTTTAAAGCTAAAACAACATCAGACTCATTTGATCGCGACGTAAGCATCGAGATCATAATTTTTTCGTGAGGATACTGGGTGCGAAGATAACTCAATACTTCGAGGCCGTCCATTTTCGGCATGACCCCATCCAGTAAGATCATATAGTTTTCATCCGGACGATACCACTTGGATTCAATGAAAAGAAGACCGTCAGCGTATTCCTCAATATGAATATCGACATCATCAAGTTTCCAGTTAGAGAGTTGTTTTGACACTATTTTGCGGACAAGGGAATCGTCATCAACAATGATGATATTGAGTTTTCGCCTTAATTTATCATTGGCTGATTCATACACTATCGTTTGGTTTCGCCCATTTACTTTGGCTTGATATAAAGCCTGGTCTGCATTGCTTACTAAAGATTCTTGTTTTAATCGATATTCACTGATTCCAGCGGAGAACGTAATGTGGAAAGGCTCATGATGCGAAATTTTGAAATCAGTTCCAGTAACTGAAGTACGGATTCGATCCACTAGAGTTAGCGCCTCTTGTGCTTTTGTGTCTGGTAACATTAACGCGAACTCTTCGCCGCCGTACCTGAAGAAATAATCTGAATCCCTTTTTAAATTCAAAAAAAGATGGCTGAATGCAGTTAAGACTTCATCACCTCCAGGATGTCCATACCTATCGTTAACCCTTTTGAAATGGTCCAAGTCAAGAAGAACGAGAGTAAAGGGTTTTCCGGTTCGCTCCGCCAAGATTGTCATCTGTGATAAAACATCGTTAAAGTTTCTTCTATTACGGGCATCGGTCAATTCATCATATAATGTTTCCCTTGTTATGGCTTCTTGGCTTCGCAAGCGATTCGTGATATAAGAAACAAACAATTTTGTGTTTAGTGGCTTCGAAAGAAAGTCGGTTGCGCCGATTTCCATTGCATGTATATGTTTTTCAATGCTGTTGTCCTCACTAAGGATGGCAATAGGAAGATAACGGTCTTTGGCAGCTTCGTGAATCCTAGTGACTAAGCTGAAGCCATCTACATCTGGTAATTGCAAATCTACAATGATCATCTGAGGATTAAGCGTGTAAAAAAGTTCCATTCCTTTTTTTGCATCAAGGGCGATAACTACGGGAATTCCTTTGTATTCTAAAATTTCCTTAACGTGAGAAGTGAAATTTGTGTCATCGTCAATCATCAGTACTAATGAATGATTAATAGGAGATACTTCTATTGAATTTGTAGTTTCGATAGTAGTTGTTTCATCTGTGAAATAACTTCTTACGTTAGATATGAAATGCTCTAACGAAACAGATGATAGTAACTTTTGACTATCTTCTGAGAAATAATCAATTTGTGTTACGCAGTAATCGGAAAGCTCTTTCAGCCCGACAGTCCCCGCAGTGCCTATCATCTTATGTAAAAAACGATAAATCTCCTGCTCTGAAACCGCATCTTGGTCAGCCCACTTTGAAAAATCCCGTTCGGTTCGATCGGCAAGTAAGACTTTATAATTTTTTTGAGACAATTCAATTCACCTTCTTTAAAATATTAATTCATATGTTTGGTAGTATTCAAAAAAGCTGAATTTGAAAAACCCAGTATATGTATATTCAAGTAATTCAGCAGATAATATTTTACACTTATAGAATACCATCAATCGTTGTCCGAGTACGATTTTTTAAAAAGGCAGCTGAAATGATAACAAGTACCATTTTATTTGCCGTTTCATTCTTTTGAGATTTTCGAAAGGCCTTACCTTCATATTACGGTGCCACTATCTTTAAAGACTGAAAGATAAAAACTGCTTTAAAAAGTCCTGGAACTCCTAATGTAAATGCCATCATCATTAAAATAGTGAAAGAGCTTGGATTATCTGCAATAAAGAGACTATATAATAAAAACAACAAAATTCCTGAAGCTAAAAACCGTATAACGTATTCCATAATATCTCCCAATTCTTGGCCAGTTCAAGGTCAGTAACACATGTATTAAGCTTTTTCATTCAGTATCAGCAACGATGTTAAAGGAATTAAAATAAGTGTATATAAGACAAAAGAAGTGCTCAAATCCATGAAGAAGTTGTTAAGAAGTAGGAGCAAAATGCTCACAGACAGGAAAATTCTAAACGCTATATCTAACCTTTTCTTTGTAAGAATCAGTTCTTGTCTGTTTTGGTTTCCACTTTTTTTATCTAGTGAATTTACGGCTATCAGGATGTATGCGAGTGTTGCCCATGGCGCTAGATTGCTTGCTGCAAAAATTAAAAACACAGTCAAGATCAGCAGTAAATAGGGCAGCACGTTTAATCCGGAAGAATGATCTTTGATTGTAAAAACCTCCCTCTAACAAAAGTATATTTGAAGATGGGATATAATTCAAAAAAAGAATTATTTTGGATTGAACAAATGGGTTTACACATTACGAAACGACTAAAAACCCTCCAGAAAAATCTTTCTGGAGGGTTTTATTGATGGAATTGAATTGCTCACTGGGCTTAAAGTTCCCATTCCTTATGCTATTTCTTTGACCTTTTGCTTCTGTACGATCATAGAAGAATACGTATACATCACAAGGGCTGCCCAAATAAAAATAAAAGAAATGAGGTGGCCGTGCTTAGCGTTTCGTTATAGAGAAACATACCGGTGAACAGCGACAAAGTGGGTGCGATGTATTGCAGAATTCCGAGCATCGAAAGCGAGACTTTCTGAGCGCTTTTGGTAAATAGCAAAAGGGGCAAGGCTGTGATGATCCCGCTTCCGATCAGCAATAGACTTGTCGAGGTGGACTCGAAGAATTGGAATTCCGATTGGAAAAAGAGATATGTCAGATTTGATGATTATTGATACAAATTATCATGACTTTGCAGTGTGATGAAAGGAGTAAATTTAATTTCCATAAATAAAACTGTACTCTATTATATATAAGTATATAATAATGTGTTTATAAGGGTTGTAGGGGTCATAAGGCATTCATAACCATGGAGGTTTAAAAATGAAGACGACGAATCACAAAGAACTGCCGATTGGAATCATTGGTGCCGGGCCGATCGGTTTAGCCGCCGCCGCGCATTTGCACAAACAAGGCTTACCGTTTTATGTATTTGAATTAGGAAGCCACGTAGGGGAAAACTTCTTGGATTATAAACACGTCCGGTTGTTTTCTCCTTGGAAGTTCAACATTGACCCAGCCAGTAAAGAGATATTGAAACGAAGCGAGTGGACTGAACCCGTGGAGAAGAGGCTTCCTTATGCGGGGGATATTTATACCGATTATTTAGAGCCACTTTCTAAAACGCCTGAATTGGAACCGAATATCCACTTGAATTCCAGAGTTGTCTCCGTCGGTAGAAAACATATCGATAAAAGTAGAACAAAAGAGCGTTCAAACAATCCCTTTGTGATCAACGTCATCCAAAACGGATCGGTGGAAACCTATGAGGTCAGGGCTGTTATTGATGCTTCGGGCACGTGGCAAACTCCGAATCCGCTTATATCTGGAGGCTATTATTCTCCGGCAGAAGAACAGGCAAAGGAATCGATCAATTATGGGATTCCGGACGTGTTGGGGGAAGATAAAGAACGCTACCAAGGAAAGCATACACTGGTTGTCGGCAGCGGCCACTCCGCGATTAATACTGTCATCCAGCTAGGCCAGTTGAAAGAACGGGTGCCAGACACGAAAATTAGTTGGGTGATCCGAAAACCGGACTTTGCGTTTATCGCCGCGCTATCAAAAAATCGATTTCTTGCTCAATATAAATTAGGAGAAAAAATTGAACGACTCATGAGTAAAAGGAGCATCGAATGTTTTTCATCTTTTTACATTGAAGATTTACAGGAATCCAATGGAAAATTGATCGTCACCGGAGCGAGCGAAGAACGGGTTGAGGAAATTGATGAGATCGTCGTCAATACAGGATCCAGGCCAAATATCGATATATTCCGGGAAATTCAAACCAGCCTGCATGCTTCGGCTGAATGTGCGGAAGGAATCGCAGAACTTCTCTTCGAAAAAAAGGGGGTTGTTCAACCGCATGGGGAACGATTTTTACGCCATATGGAAGAAGACTTTTATATCATTGGAACGAAAAGTTATGGACGCGCCTCTTCGTTCTTTCTGATGAATGGGTTTGAACAAGCACGATCGATTGCAGCTTATTTAAATGGGAAAGTAGAGGAATCCGAAGAAATTAGGATCAAATTTCCTGATGAATGGTTAACGTGAGTTCGTTCGACTTATCGATGATTTCCAGTTTAACTGTGCTGTGGAAGGGATAGAAAACGAGCTTGAAATGCATGAAGAAAACACCGCTTCGAAATCAATCGATTTCGAAGCGGTGTTTTTGTATCAATTGGATCTATATAGTTCCGTTCGGATGCGGGAGATGTGCCTTTCCATAAGTTGCTTCGCGAGTTCGCTGTTGCCGGAGGCGATTGCGTGATAAATCTCTTCGTGTTCTTTAAATGTATCCTGATGGCGGTCGGCATCGGTGAAACGATATCTGCGGGTGGCGCGGATGTTTTCTTCCATCCGTTTGGCGAGCGACCCCATCAAATCAATCAGCAATTGGTTTTTCGTGGCGTTGGCTATATGAAGATGAAAATCCAGGTCTGCCTGCACACCGGTTTCCGGATTGTCTGTAGCGTCAGCCATTTGAGCCAGCGCATTTCTGATGGCTTCGAGGTTTTCAGAGGTAGCTCGCTGTGCAGCAAGGGAAGCGGCTTCGACTTCGAATGCTCTGCGCAGTTCGAGCATATCGTAGATTAGTTGGGCTTCGGTTTCATCTATGTGAGTGCTGAGCTCATTGCCGAGCATATCCCGTTTGGACGTCGCCAGATAGCTTCCGCCACCCTGCCGTATTTCGATGACGCCTTTGCTTTCCAATCCTTTTAATGCTTCTCTGATGGAGTTCCGGCTGACCCCGAATAAACTTGCTAAATCGCGTTCGGAAGGAAGCCTGTCGCCGGGCTGCAAGTCCTTTTCAAGGCAGAGAACATTAATCTGTTCCACGATCAATTCATAAGTTCTTTTTTTTGGATTTAACAAGAATGCACTCTCTCCCTGCTCGCGTGTTTTTTTATGATTTACTTCATCATACAGAAGTAAATCAAATATGTCTGAAAATATACGTTGAACTTTTCAGATTATTATGTATAATTGGGATAATTGGTTGGACCAATTTACAGCGAAGGAGCGAGTGAATATGGTAATCGAATATCAAAAAGAGATCCTTCAAAGCTTGAAGCATCACTTGAAAGCAGAACAAATCAGTGTAAATGAGACGGTCAAGGAATTGCACGGCAAGGATGAATCCTATCATAAGATGGCGTTGCCCGATATCGTGGTCTTTCCAGAAACGACGGAGCAAGTTTCAGAGGTTATGAAAGTCTCCAAGCAATACCAGATTCCAGTCGTGCCGTTTGGACTCGGGTCCAGTTTAGAAGGCCATATTATTCCACAAAGTGGTGGAATCACCATCGATTTTTCATTGATGAACAAGGTATTGAATGTCTATCAAGAAGATTTCCTGGTGACTGTGCAGCCGGGTGTGACGCGGACGCAACTCAATAAGGAATTGAAAAAGCACGGCTTGTTTTTCTCGGTGGACCCTGGAGCGGATGCGACACTCGGCGGGATGGCCGCCACGAATGCGAGCGGCACCACGTCTGTGAAATATGGCGTCATGCGCGACCAAGTGCGTGATCTTGAAGTGGTCATGGCTGACGGAACCGTTATCCATACTGGAAACAAAGCCGCTAAATCTTCATCCGGCCTTCACTTGAATGGTTTGTTTGTCGGTTCGGAAGGAACGCTTGGCTGCTTTACCGAAATGACGCTTCGTGTTTATGGCATCCCGGAATTTGTCACAGCCGCGCGTGCATCGTTTGCAACGGTCAAAGACGCCGTGGAAGCAGTGGTCTCGATCTTGCAGGCGGGCATCCCGATTGCGCGCGTTGAACTCGTGGATGAGCAATCGATGAGGCAAGTCAACCAATACAATGAGACCGATTACTTGGAGAAGCCAACGCTGTTTTTGGAGTTCCACGGCAATGAAGCCGGACTTCAGCAGGATGTTGAATTCATGCAGGAAATCGTAAGCGGC
>DATHVY010000278.1:0-4660 GCA_035461045.1 Planococcus sp. (in: firmicutes) | reverse complement strand
CGCCTCATCTTCGAGTTCAGGGTGGTCTTCGATTTCATCGATCGCTCTCATACATAGGTATGCAGAAGCAACGGTCTTTTTCAAAGTAGGTTCTAAAAAATTGATCGGAATGAAAAAGGTCCGGCTTGTTTCTTTCAGCATCGCCATGGACTCTTTTTGCAAATTCGCGACATTGCTCATCTCAAATTCCTCCTGTTCGTCTGCAATAGTGAAGTCAATATACAGCATTGTACACGCTAATGCTTACGCATCTCTGACCGCCTTTCTATTAAATATAAACCATCTGAAGAAAAAAACAAATCGATAGCTGCGATTCATGCCAAGGTACATAACGAAACCCTCCTGCCAAATCAAGGGGCGGGAGGGTAAAAAGGTCTTATTCCGAATAGAAATACGTCCAGGCTTCATGAATTCCACCGGCATGGGTTTTAGCCGAGCGGTAGATAGAAGGGTGATCCGCCTGTTGGAGCAGTTCGGGCTGGGCATTTCCAACAATCACAGAAGGAAAGCCCAGCGTCAGCATTTCTGCGTCATTGCCGGAATCCCCGGCAACAAGGAGTTTGCTGTCGCTCAAACCGAACTTTTCCAAAATATACTGAAGCGCCTGGCCTTTGCCGCTGCCTGCAGGGAGGATATCCACATCGCGGCCGCCGCTGTAAATCAGCTTGTGCGGGATCTGTTGCTCTGTTAAGCGCTGTCCGAAAAGTTCGACTGCAGCTGCATTCTCCGCATAATAGGAACAACGATTAGTGACGGGCAATTGCTGGGAAGTCAGGCCGGGAACTTTGTCGGCAAGAATTTGGATTTGCCGCGGCTGCCAGTTCTGTTCCATGCGCTCCAGCCAGTCCAAGTCCTTCACGAGCTTCCGCCCCAGGTGGATTTCTGTGCCAACGTCTGTCACCAATACATCCGGCACCGGCAGGCTCTCTTCATTTATGAGAGAGAGTGCAGATTCAAAGTGGCGTCCTGTTATATAGACCAAAGAAGTCCGGTAAACCTGTGCTTCGTAGAAATGCCACAGGTTTTGTAGACTTTCTTTGTCACCAACTAATGTCCCGTCCAGGTCGGTTGCTAATATATGGGTTGCTTTGTTCATTGATCATCACCTCATAAAGCGAGTTTATTCTGTTCGATATTGAATTCCAGTTGAAATCACGGTCCGCCACTTTTTTTGCCTGTCTGCTCAAGCGGTCGGTCAGCAATGAATTGGTGGATAAGACTTCCATGGCGATCGCCAGGTCAATTTCATTTTTGGTTTCGACCAATAAGCCGGTAATTCCATCCTGGACAACATTTTTCAAGCCGCCCACATCAGATGCGATGACCGGGCTTCCGCAAGCCTGGGCTTCAGCTGCGACCATTCCGAATGATTCATAGAAACTTGGAACAATCGTTGCTGTAGCGGAGTTGAAGAGCAAAGCGAGCTGCTCCTGGGACTGTGGTCCGAGAAAATCGACTTTGTCTTCGATGCCTTCCAAAGCATTGCGCAATTTCCGGTCCCGCGGTAGTTTTGTGACAGGATCAATCGAATTGGGCTCTCCGCCGGCAACCACCAATCGCGGGGAATAACCGTCGGCGTTTTTCTTGGCCAGGAGCTGAAAAGCTTTGAGCAGTGTGAAAATTCCTTTTGTCACTTCAAGCCTTCCGGCAAATACAAACAATGGGGTGCTATGCCCTAATTTTTTTCGCAGATGAGTTCGGTTTCCACGTGTCGTGAATGTCTCGTCAACGCCGATGGGAATAACATTTATAGGGGAATGCGAAACGACAAACTGCTGAATCAGCTGTTTTTCGTTGTTGGTCGTCGCAAGAATTTGATCCGCAGTGATTAAGATGGATTTTTCAGCCTTCATGCGCCTCTCATCACGAATCCCCGTGGCTTTTTCTTTCGCCCATCCGAGTGAATGTGAAGTATGGATAAACGGCAAATCGAATTCTTCTTTCAATTTTTTTCCGATCAGACCGGAAAGCCAATAATGCGTATGGACTAAATCATAGGAATTCAGGGGCAGGGTTGTCTTTAATTCTTTATAGAAAGCAGGGAGCATTTTAAGCATTTCGTCTTTAGAGACAAAACCTTTATGGCCGGCTTCAATTCTGATGACGCGGCATGCGGTTCCGAATTTTTCGACTTTTGGAGCTGAAGCGTCACACCAGTGTGTCACTACATCTATTTGCCAACCCTTCTTTTCCAAGGCAAGCGCTAATTGTTTAACGTAGTTATTTTGACCTCCGGCTTGTTTGCCTCCGAGTTTTGCCAGCGGATCCCCATGATCCGATACAAAAAGCACTTTTTTAATCATAAAGTTCATCTCCGTTCCAATTTCTGACATGCAAAAATATTCGAGGCTGTGTCTATAATTACCCGAATTTTTAAATAGCTAAACATATTTACTGAATTTTTTATTTTGTAAAAAAAAAGCCCGAAAAATTCGGGCTGGCTGAATCGGAAATTAATTGATGGGCAGTTGTTGTTTTGGAACTGCCAAACGTTTGAAATTATCAGCGAGTTCCACAAGTTCTTTGGCCAATTTGGCACCGCGCATCGTTTTGCCATGACCAGTAGCTGCTACCGACGGCCATAAGCCAACCAATAAATTGACTGAAGCTTCCGCAGCTTTCCAATCCGTAGTCAAATAGCTGGGCGGTCCGTGAATCTTGCGGCGCTGTAGCATCACATCATAAACGGACTCTTGCTTGACTGTCACAAATGCATCCCCGGCCAAAAGGACGGATCCATGCATTCGGAACAGCGAGACATGTCCGGGAGAATGACCAGGTGTATGAAACCATTTCCAGCCAGGCATCTCTAAAATCCCGCCATCTGCCGGAAGTGCCTGAAGGTGTTCGGAAATATTGATAGCCTCAACCGGGAATAGCGGCGACATTTTAGCGACCAAGCCGCCTCCTACAGTCGGGTCCGCTGCTGGGTAATCATCTTCACCGCTCAAGTAAGGAAATTCCAGCGGATGGGCATAGACAGGAACTTTGTGTTTTTCCAGGATGTCGATAATGCCTCCTACATGGTCAAAATGCCCGTGTGTCAAAACGATTGCTTTTAACCGATGATCAGGACCGAATAATTTTTCCGCCGTTTTCAGTATTTTGTCCCCTGAATGCGGCATGCCGGCATCCACTAGAACCCAGTCATTGCTGACTCCCGGTTTTCCGATCAAATAGACGTTGACGACTTGAAGTGTCAAACAATGAACCCCTTCTACCACCTCTTTGACAGATCCGCTTCTGACAGATGTTACGGGCAATATTTTATCGGTAGATAAACTTCTTTCCACTGTTAACTCCTCCTCAGAATTCTATCGAGTTTTCTATAATACTTCTTTACCCGAAAAGCTGAGTTCGAATCAGCTATCCAATAACCCCATTTGAGTCTGGCTCCCATGTAAAGTAGAATGGGTGACAAATCAATTTGAAATTAGGTGTAAAAATGAAATCAGTGATCATCATCGGCGGGGGAATTCTTGGAGCTTCCGCCGCTTATCATGCAATCAAGGCCGGAGCCGCGGTAACATTGGTGGACCGGCACGATTTGGGACAAGCAACAGGCGCAGCCGCTGGAATCGTCTGTCCATGGATTTCCCAACGGCGCAACATGGCCTGGTATGGTTTGGCAAAAAGCGGAGCGAAATTTTATCCTGAACTAATACAGGAGTTGGAGGCACTGGGGGAAGAGCAGACAGGCTATAAACAAGTCGGCATCGTCAGCATACACGAGGACAGCAAGCTGGACAAAATGGAGCAGAAAGCATGGGAGCGGTTTGAGCATGCGCCGGAGATGGGGGAGATCAAAAGGCTGTCGGCGGAAGAAACCCGACGAATATTCCCTTACGCTACTGAAAAATATGGATCGCTTTACGTCAGTGGAGCAGCGAGAGTCGATGGAGCAGCCCTCTGCAGAGCGATGACACGGGCGGCAGTCCGTCTTGGTGCCACAGTCATTCATGGAGACGCAGAATTGCTGTTTGAAAATGGACAAGTCTCGGGAACTCGTGTTGCCGGAAAAGATTTGCGTGCAGACATTGTCGTTTCTGCCGGAGGAGCATGGGCTCCGGCTTTGTTCGAGCCGCTGGGTATGGAGTTGAAAGTGGTTCCGCAAAAAGCGCAGATTCTTCATCTTAAAGCACACGGGGAACAGACCGGAAACTGGCCGGTCGCCATGGTTCCGTTCGGGCAGTATATCGTTCCGTTTGAAGATGGACGCATTGTCGCCGGAGCCACCCATGAAAATGACTCGGATTTTGATGATAAGCTGACGGCGGGTGGGATTCACCACATCCTGGATAAAACCTTGGATGCAGCTCCAGGACTGGCAGCCGCTGAATTTACTGGTGCTGCCACCGGATTTCGTCCGTCAACGCTCAGTGCTTTGCCGTTCATCGGGCAAGTTCCTGGGCAGGAGCGTCTTTTCGCTGCAAATGCTTTGGGTGCATCAGGTTTAACAGCCGGTCCATATCTCGGCATGCAGCTGGCAAAGCTGTCGCTTGGACAAGAAACCGAAATTGATTTATCCCTTTACAGTATTGAAGATGCTTTTAAACAATGAAAACTCCTGTCCGCAACTGCGGACAGGAGTTTTTTCTACTGATGATTGATCTGGCGATGGACATCCAGGATGAACGTTTTATACGGAAGGTCCGGCATC
>DATHVY010000277.1:0-23541 GCA_035461045.1 Planococcus sp. (in: firmicutes) | reverse complement strand
CTTGGCTAAATCAGCAAGTCTTGGATCTGGTTTTGGTTGTGCTTCTTCCTGCTCCACTTTCGCCTGTTCATCTGTTGAATACGCCCAGTCTTTCCCGCCAGTTATGACGTTCTTTTCCGAGTCTTCTTTAAACACCTGCATAGGCACTTCGAGGAGAATCAATTCTTCCAACACCGGCTGAAGATCAATCGTTTCAGTAGTGACAGGATGAATATTATCGTCCGTGCTCCCCCCAAGGTCTTTATCCGACCAAGTGAAGATTTCGACCGTATCGATGTTTACAGGGTATTCGACATCTTCCCAGGTTCTAGCGCAAGGCAGCGTGAGCACGCCTTCGAGCTTAAGCTTGCACGTTAATTGTTGAGCACCGATCGTACAATGACCCGTGATATGGATTGGTGAAATTTCGCGAATATCGCTATTGCGTGTTTTCACCGCATCCAATTGAACCATTTGGTCAATCGGCATTCCGCCTTTACGGTACTTTTGAAGCTGTTGAATCGCTATTTTCATAAGTAATCACCTCAAGACAACAAAGTTGATTATATAATGAGCAGAAATAGATGTCAAGATAAAATCTTGTCACACCCATCTGTCCATCGTTATACTAGAGTTTAAGTCTACCAAAGGAGCGATGGAATTGAAAGCTGCAGGAATTGTTGTTGAATACAACCCGTTTCATAATGGACATTTGTATCATGCTCAACAGGCCAAAAAACAAACTGGTGCAGACGTTTTGATCGCAGTGATGAGCGGCCAGTTCCTTCAAAGAGGAGAACCCGCATTTGCTGATAAATGGACACGATCAAAAATGGCTCTCGCTTCCGGAGTTGATTTGGTCATAGAATTGCCTTATGTCTATGCCACCGCACAAGCAACCGATTTTGCGAAAGGTTCGATTGCAATGCTTGATGCATTGCGTTGCGAGTCATTTTGCTTCGGCAGCGAAGAAGGGGATATTCACCCATTCCTGAAATCACATCAAATGCTGGATCTCAATCGCGACGCTTACGAACAACGTATTCATGAAGCCGTGCAGACCGGCATCAGTTATCCAAAAGCATTGAACGATGCTTACCGGTCATTGGTTGGGGAAGAAGAAGGATTTGTGGATTTAACCAAACCTAACAACATTTTAGGCTTTCATTATATTGAAGCTGCACGAAAACTGCAATCCCCCATCAAGCCGCTTACCATCAAAAGAATGGGAGCAAATTATCACGACCCGTTAGAAGCAGGTGTCTCGATCGCCAGTGCCACCGGCATCCGTGAAGCCTTTTTCGAAGAGGGTTCGCTTCAAAAGCTTGCCGGATATATGCCGGAAGAGAGCCTTGCCGCGTTGAATGACTTCCACAATGAACATGGTGGATTTGGCAGTTGGGAAAGATTTTACCCTCTTTTGCGCTATACCATCCTTAAAGACGGGCCAGCCAGGTTAGCCGATTATGCAGAAGTGACCGAAGGAATCGAAAACTTGATTTTCAGTGCAGCAAAACGAGCGACCACCTTTGAAACATTCATTCAATTGGTAAAATCAAAGAGATACACGCGCACACGCATCCAACGCATGCTGACCCACATCTACACAGGCTTCACCTGGCAGCAGCTGAGAGGTTTCAAACAACCGGGCTACTTGCGGCTCCTGGGAATGACCAAGAGCGGCAGGAGCTATTTAAATCAAGAAAAAAAGAACATCCAACTGCCCATCATCAGCCGAACTGCAGAGTTGGCAGATCCGATGGGCAAACAGGATGTTCACGCGAGCCAATTATATATGTTGGGCATCGGCGCACCCGATCTAAAGAAAGAATTTTCAACAGCACCGATTTATTTCGGTTGAAGCTGCTCCAGAAAATCCAGAGCATCATCAATCGTCTGGACCGGCACCACTTCCATCTCTGTACCGATGTTTTCAGCCGTTTCCAACGCTAATTCGTAATTACTTTGAAAATCTCCTGACACTTCGTCATCCGGTACAAAGAAAACGCTCATGCCCTGATTATCGGCGGCAATGATTTTTTGATCGACACCACCGATTCTTCCAACTTCTCCGGTACTGAGCATCGTTCCTGTACCTGCAATATCATGACCCTTCGTGATGTCTTCATCTACCAACTGGTTGATGATTTCAAGTGTAAACATCAATCCGGCAGATGGACCGCCGATCTGGTCCGAATCGATGGTGACGTTCGGGGTCGTCGTGATGATTTTATCTTCCACAAATGAAATGCCCAGGCCGATTCGTTCCGGATCCGTAGGCAAAGGAGCCAGTTCGACCGCTCCGCTGATGGCGGTTCCATCCCGTTCGTACCTTAACTCAACTTCTTCCCCATCGTCCCTGCCAACCAGGTAATCCATGAATTCTTCCATCGTTGTAAATTCGTTATCATCGAGCGATAGGATCCGGTCACCGGGCTGCAAAAGCCCATGTGCCGCTCCCCCCTCCAATACGTTCATCACAAACACTCCGTTGTTTGTAATTTCGTAGGGCAATTCCGCTTTTTCAAACGCGACTTCTATGGCATTGACTTGAGAATCGGACATCAACTTCAATTGGCGAACGTTGTATTCTTCATCCGTTTCGTGCGGGCTTCTTACCTGCTCCGGCTGAAGAATTTTGTATCCCTCCTGAAAACGGGCAAAAAGATAAAGCGAAGGAGTGGCGTTCATCATGGAAACCGTCATCAAGTTCAGGGTGCCTTCATCATCTTCATCTCTTCCTTCCACTTGAACCAGAGGAGCCAAATCATACGCACCTCCAGGCCTGGAAATATACAGGTCTAATTGATAGCTGGAGAGGAAAATGGCCAATGCCACTACGACAACAAATGTGACCAGTTTTTTACTCTTCATAATCTTCCCCTTTCCGCTTCTGGAGCTGAATAACAAAAAGCCACGACCACGTGACTTATTGGAATTTGGATATCAAGGCGGTTTCCACAGCCGGAGGCACCAATCCGTTTATATTGCCGCCATATTTTGCGACTTCCTTGACGATACTGGAACTTAAAAACGAATACTGATTATGTGACATCATGAATAAGGTCTCAATGTTTTCATTGAGAAAACGGTTCATCGAGGTGATCTGCATTTCATATTCAAAATCCGATACAGCCCTCAATCCTCTAATAATCGCGTTTGCATCCACATTTACGGCGTAATCGATCAGCAGTCCGGCAAAACTGTCCACTTTGACATTAGGAATTGCATCCGTCACTTCCACGATCAAAGCTTTCCGTTCTTCCACATCGAACAAGGGTTTTTTTGAAGAATTGTTCATCACGACAACCCTGACTTCATCGAAAACGGAAGCCGCCCTTTTAATAATATCCAGATGCCCCATCGTAATGGGATCGAAACTGCCCGGTACTACTGCTATTTTACTCAATTATTTCTCCCTCTTCCCCTTGGTAACGGTAAATTGACACCATCGTGTTTCCATACAATTCTTTTTTGAACCTTTCGTAAAAACGGGTCCGGTCTTTCAGCTCCACGTTGCGGTCGTGCTCACAAACCACAATCGAATCTTGTGTCACAATCCCCATTTCAGCCGCCTTGTCCATAAGGCCATAGGCTTCTTTCATCATATACGGAGGATCGAGAAACAGCAGGCGCGCCTGAAAATCATTTTTCTTCAGAGCTTTGATCGCACGATTGGCATCTGCTCGATAAACTTCTGCCCGATCCTCCATCCTTGTCTTCGCCAAGTTAAAGCGGACAATGTCAATCGCTTTCCGGTCTTTTTCAATGAAAACGGCCCGCTCGATGCCTCGGCTCAAGGCTTCGATGCCAAGACCCCCGCTTCCCGCAAATAGATCAAGGGCGTTGCCGCCATCGAAAAATGGACCGATCATGTTGAATACGGATTCTTTCACTTTGTCAGTTGTGGGTCTTGTGGACTCTCCGGGAACCGCTTTCAATGGCACCCCTTTGGCCGTACCAGCTACAACACGCATTTTATCGCCTCTTAACGGTTGAATTTCTTGATGCAATCTATCCTCATAATGTTAGAATAGAGTCTGGAAAGGAAGTGAAAAGATGATACAGCGCTTTATTGAAATCGGCAAAGGGTATGGAGACATCTATGAGTTGCGAGAACTCATCGCCACCAATTCTCACCGATTTATGCACGGTTTTGTTTTCATCTCAAAAAACAAGGACGGCAAACAAGTACTTTCATTAGCCGCAGCTTTTAAGCCGGCTGAAGAAGGCAATTTTATGCCCATATATATTTGCAGGGAAGGAATACCGGCAGCTTCCAAAAGGCTCCATTTGTTTGAGCAGGCCGTCAGGGATCAGAACCATGAGCCCATTCATATGGAAGTGAAGCATTCTTCCGTGTATGTCGAACAGCAATTTTACTTTAACCATTTGATCGCAATATTGCGGTTGAACCACTATATTCCGCCAATGAAATGAATCAAAGTCCGATTTTATAATCGTATTCTTTCGCTTTATCGGGCTTCGCATTTTCATACTCGGTTTTGACATATGGCCGGTAAGATTCAATCACTTGCTTTACATAAGGCAGTTTGTTTAATTTGCTGGTTGTGCTTTCAATAACATCCCGGTCCATATAAAGAACAACATATTTCATCTTTCTTGAGATAAAATGAACATGTCCGAATTTGCGCAAGGATTTTGCTTGTTTCAAATGATGCACATAGACGATAAGTCCTTGGCGATCACGCATAATTATCCCTCTTTTCTTAGCTTCTAGAATACCATAGGAAAGAAAAATGCCGCAACTGAATAAAACTCTGCAGATTGCGATTTAGCAGAAACTTAGGTACCTGCATTTGACGGACAGGCTGAATCAACATTAAACTAACATTTCATCTCAGAATTCGCTATAATTAGGATAGGTAAATATTCTTAAGGGGGCATTCCTTAGTATGGGTAAAAGAACAAAAATCGGACTCGCCGCAGTTGCTGTCGGCGCTGCTGCCTGGGCAGGGTCAAAAGCACTGTCAAACCCGCATGCACGAGCTGATAAAGAAGTTTTCAACCATCAAAATCCCGTCGTTCTGGCGCACCGCGGTGGCGCGGCAATTGCTCCTGAAAACACTTGGGCGGCATTCAACAAGTCTGCCGAAATGGGAGTTCAAGGGTATGAAATTGATATTCGCCTGACAAAAGACGAAGAAATCATTGTTTTTCATGATGAATATTTGGACCGTACCACCGATGGGGCAGGCAGGGTTGCTGACTACACATTGGAACAATTAAAAGAGTTTGATCTCGGCTACAGCTTCACCGACTTGAACGGGGAAAAATCATACCGTGGGGTTGGGGAAAGTGTGGTAACACTCAAGGAATTATGCGAAAAGTTTCCTGATATGATCATTAATATAGATATGAAGGATTCTCCGGAAACTTATGAAGGAAGTCTCATGCCTTCAAAACTATGGCGCTTGATTGAAAAGCTTGAAAATCAGGAACGCTTAGTAGTAACCAGTTTCTTTGACGAACAAATCGACCGCTTCAATTTATATGCGCAGAATCGAATTGCGATTGGCGCAGGTGAAAACGAAGTTCGTAAGGCTTATTCTGCTTTTACTAGCCAATTTGGCCACTTATATTATCCAAGGGGAGATGTTTTCCAGATTCCAGTAAAATCGTCTGTATTTCGTCTGGATTCTCCTCGTTGGATCAACTTTTTGGGCAAACTGAACATACCAGTGCACTACTGGACAATCGACGAACCCGAAGAAATGCGCACCCTGTTGGCTGCTGGTGCAAAAGGCATCATAACCGACCGACCGGATTTAGCGGTACCCGCGGTTGCGGAATTCAACAAATCTATTTAAATAAAAAAATGTGCAACGAAATCGTTGCACATTTTTTCATGCCGAACAGGAACAGCCGCCGCCGGTACCACAGCTTCCTCCGCAAGAGGATTCTGATGAGAAAAACGGGTTGGTGGAAGGGATTTTCACAGCTTCGGAAACGGACCTGCCGATTATGAAACTGACCTGGTCCAGTAAATCTTGCAGTTCATTTTCAGCCAGCCTGAGCGCAGCCACCTTTTCGTCAAGATCCAGCCGTCTTTTGTCAACCCGGATCTGTTTCATTACTAACTTATAATCCGGATGGTATTTGCCGAACCGCTGAACCTCTTCGTATCGTTCTTTTAATCTAGCAAATGCATGGATTTCATCTGAAAGATTTTTATTTTGATAGACATCGTTATAGGCATCGTTATAATGCTTGGCCTGCTCCGACTCTAATATCATATGACTTAACTCTTCAGCAGAGTCAGTTATTTGAACCCAATCAAAGGTCATGATCATTGTGGTTTCCTCCTCTACGGTTCCATCATATCAGATAGACCATTCGTTTCACACAAAGAAAGGGTGAGCGTTATGAATAATTTAGAAACACTTTATCATCGTGTAATTGCAAATAGCGATTCCGAGGATATTAAAATAATAACAAGCTTTTTAAAAAACATCGAAAAAAAACAGCATGGAGAATTTGGCACTTACCTCAGTGCCAGCCTCGATATGAAAAGAGAGCTTCGTGAAGACACCTGCCTAGTCAGCATCCCGAATACAAAAGCCATCCATAACAATATCGCCATGCCGCACGGAGGCATATTGGCAGTTTTAGTGGATACGGCTATGGGAGTTCTGGCTAACAGCAAGTGCCCTACCGGCTTCGGTGCTGTGACTACCAGTTTGACCATCCATTATCTCGCAGTCGCAACAGATGATCAATTGGTTGCGAACTCAAGGATCGTCCGCCAAGGCAGGCATACAATGGTACTTGAAGCTGATATCGTCGAACCGGATGGCAAGCACATAGCAACCGCGACTGGAGCCTTTTTTATCGTTTCTAAGGATTAAAATTCTTGGTTATTGCTGTTCATTAGCAGAAATCTCCCTCTCGAGGAAACTTTGTGCATAATGTCTGCCATACACACCCACGCCAATTTGATTGAAGTCGCGGTTGAGCATTGTTTCCCGGTGATCCGGCGAATTGATCCATCCATGGACGGCTTCTGCCGCATCAAGGTATTGAGTGGCCGTGTTTTCCGCAGCTACTTCAAAGTCTATATTCGCTTCCGTGAGGCGTGTATTCAAATCTTTCAGTTCACTGGCACCCGGAGAATAATTTCTTCTGGCAAGATTCTCAGCATGCTCTTTGGCCACTTTGCTCACCGGCAAATTATGGGACAGCGGCTTGCGCTGGTGAAAAAGGCGATAAATGTTTGTCAAGTCAATGATTTGCTTTGCATTCGCCTCATCAATCGACTCTTGAAGATGCGACGAAGGCGGTTCAGATGGCAGCAGTTCACCAGCAAACATCATATCATAAGGCTGATGTCGTATAAGGGTTTCAGCGTTCATGAATCTGACAGCTTCCAATGTGCCATCCACCCGATCGATATACAGTTGAACATATATCTCTTCAAAATCGACTAGCAGGCGGGTATTTGAATCTTCTGCAGTCAAGCTGAAAGTATAAATGTTGTCATCAAAATTTACGGTCACTTCGTTTTCGACGATTGTAAAACGATGAATATCCTCCAGCGTCTGGCCTATTTCATAAGGTGCTGCATCTATAGCCTTTCCTGCAGTATAGACTTGGACCACACTTCCGTTCTTTACGCCTGCCATTACATAATTGGAATAGGATTGGTTGTATACCCACCATTCATATCCATAAGCCGAAGGTTCTATCCGATCAGGCATCCCGAATTCACTTAGCCACTTCTCTGAGCTGCCGCTAATATAAACGGACACTCCCTCATCTGGCCGTTCCACTCCCACAGGTATTTCATTGAGATTCTGTGTGGGTAAAGGATCAAGCATTCTTGGGGCTTCCAGCATTTCATTTTCAATGATTGAAGGGTCCAAATATAAAAATGCGAATAAGATAATTAATAGAAAAAACACGATGCGCAATAAGTTTTTCAATCGAGCATCCCCTTAGTTTTTGATTACTTTCATTATAACAGCCGTCTGTATTCTGACACAATCTAGCCATTGCAACAACCTTGAATATGATCTATTATTAAAGGAGCATTAAGTTAGCTTTGTTATAGAGGAGGAGATCCTATGTATTTTGAAAATACAGGACTTGAGGACATTCACTTGGATTTCGGTTTACTTGACCACATCATGAGTAAACACGGATTAACTAAGGACGGCCAATGGGATTATGAACGGGTAACTTACGACCGCAAGTTCATCATCCGTGAAGGCACTTATTATCTGCGCGTATTTGGTTTTGCCGTCGATGGTGATATCGACACGAGTGATGCCATCGTTAAAGTGATGAAGCCAGTTATTGGCAAACATTACTATCCACATGGTGTTGAATACGGAGAAGATGAACATTTTCCAGAGCACCTGATTAAAACATGCACTCAAATATTAGAGGCGATCAAGTCAGAAGTGCAATCATTCGAAATTAAGGCATAAAAAATCCGCAGTTCAAAATTGAACTGCGGATTTTTTCAAAGCAATATAAGATTCATGATTATACACTAGAACCGTTTTTATCATTCTGTTAGGAGGTTTATCGTGGGCAAATGGTTCAATAAGAAAATTTTTACAATCATTTTAATGGCAGCTATTACCCTCCTTATTATTGTATACATATTACCGGTTGCGGTACCTCTCATCATTGCATTAATTACTGCAATTCTTTTGGAACCCTTAGTAAAGTTTATGCAAACACGCTTTAAGTGGCAGAGAAAGTCAGCGGTAATTACTGTATTCATCGCATTTCTCCTGGTCATCTCTGGCATTTTGTATTGGACTGTTACTAAATTGATCGGTCAAATCATTCAATTTTCCAAGGCCATGCCTGAGTATATTAATTCATTATCCGATATGTGGACAAACGTCGAAAACTTCTTTTTAAGAACCACTCGCGACATGCCTTTAGAAGTGGTCAGTTCCCTTGAAACAGAATTCGCGGTAGTTCTGGGAGATATGAGAAATTGGACTTTGAGCATTTTAAATTACGACACGGTAACCAATCTATTGACTGGGATTCCTGCCTTTTTAGTTAGTTTCATCGTTTTTGTAATAGCACTGTTTCTCTTCATGCTCGACCTTGAGAACTTAAAAGTATTGTTGTTTAAACGATTAAAAGAAAGCACTGCCGAAAAAGTACGTTTTATGGCAGCCCGTTTAAGTAAAGTTGTTTTCGGGTTTTTAAAGGCACAGTTTTTGGTCAGCCTCATCATCTTCGCAGTGTCTTTAGTTTCGCTTTACATTATTGTGCCTGAATATGCTTTAGTTATGAGTTTAGTAATCTGGATCGTTGATTTTATCCCGATTTTAGGATCAATCATTGTGTTGACACCGTGGTTCATCTACCAATTTATAAGCGGGGATATTGTCCTGGGGACACAATTGGCCATTCTTGCCTTAATCTTACTCGTCATACGCAGAACTGTAGAGCCAAAATTGATGGGATCACAGATCGGTCTTTCTCCACTCGCTACATTAATAGCCATGTTCATCGGACTTAAGCTGTTTGGGTTCATCGGATTTTTCGTCGGTCCGCTGATGGTTATTCTCTATACTTCAGCCCGCGAGTCAGGAATGATCAAAGATGACTTCAAAATATAAGAATGGGTTGTCCAGCTGGACCAGGAAATTTGGTTCAGGGGATCGCCTTTTTTTATATAATAAAAACTGGCCGCAGAATGCGGCCAGCAGAAAATGAATAGTTAGTGACTTTAGTAATTTCGCGCAAACGTGGAATCAGCCACCTAAAATCGCTTTGAAAACAGATGTGGTATGTCCGCCTTCATAAATCACGTACAGCAATAGATAAACAGTCACACCCGTAATAGCGGTGAAGAACCAAACTACACTTGTAATTGGCCCCAAACGGCGATGCTTATCTAAGCGATTTTTAAATCCAAGCCAAATCGTGATTAAACCCATAATTCCTCCGATTGTCGCCAGCGTAATATGGAAAATCAAGAAAATCGTATAGTAGATGGCGTATTCTTCAGGTCCTCCAAAAGCAGTGTTGCCGACAAACAATGTGCGTGAAACATAGATGATAAAGAATGTCAGCGCAGCTGCCCCAGCTGCCCACATCACTTTCTTATGGGCTTCTATTTTCCGGCGTAAAATTAAGTTCCAGCCGATTGCCACTAATATGGCGCTAAGTATAATGAAGAAGGTACTGATTGTTGGTAATAGCGGCAAATTCATTTCAAATAATCCCCTTTAATAGTCATTGCGCGTTATGTCTGTGTAACGCCATTTCTTGCCTGTCCAGCAATGTTTTTGCCGTTATATCATCCGCATTGTCCTGCTCGTTTTTAAGCCACTCGTAAAACACCATCCAAAGGAATCCAGTAAAGACCAATTCCTGAAGAACCTTCATCACGATGCCCCCTGTCCGTTGGTCTTCAAGGGGAGACATGTTGGTGAACATTTCTGGTCCGCTTATGCCTAGCTGTGTAAGAGTCCCCATCGGGACGCATAGAGCCATTGCCTGCATCCATGCTTCACCATCGGTGTATGTAGCATAGAACGGCGCATTGCTGAATATGATCAATGCGCAGGCAGGTGTCATCATGACACCCAGGGCAAAAAGGAAACCGATTTTCTTCAAACCGTGAAACTTGAACTCGCCTTCTAGTTTATTGACAACTGGCCACCAGAAAAATAGAGCAGAAACAAACAATAATACATTTACAAGTCCATGTATCATCATGTCGGTTTTTACGAAGTCAAAAACTAGTGGTAAATGGTAAAGGGAGAAAAACATGCCGAATAAAATTAACGCCAGCATCGGTTTGCTGAAAAAATTGAAAAGCGGTCTAATAATTGGCAGATTAATAAAAGCCCGCCATACCCACCATGGAATACCCATTATCAGCAGTGGCGCAATCAGAAGAAGCAAAATGGCCATTTGGGTCATATGTATGGAAAAAATAATATGTCCCAGCAGATCCAGAGGTGAGCCTTTCACTGCATAAAGAAGTACCATTGCGATCACAAAAGTGGTTGCTTCTTTTTGTTTCAAGGGCTCACTTTCTTTAAATTTATATCTCCATTTTATCGTTATAACAAAATACAGTACGGTAACAAGCGCAATAACACCGAAAAAAACCGGACTCCACAGAGCTTGAAAACCAAAAATACTCAGCGGCATTCAATGTACCTCCTTTATACCTCAAGTAACCTCATTATATAGCGCCTTGGACCTTATTTCAATGAACGAACTATGACAATTGAAGAGAATACGAGGAAATTCCCTACTCCCATTAAAGACATTCCTGAATGCTCAGGTATATTGTTTTCCGGAATCCACCAGCCAGTATAACTTACAGATTTTTCATCTCTGGCACGACTGAAAAAATAAAAAACCCTTTGCTTAGGAGCAAAGGGTTTTTTAAGGCCTACCACCAAACGATGGTAACTAAAGCCAAAACTGTGATAAAAGCGACAAATATTCCACTGTACATAAAGAATGCGATTGTGCCGTGCCCTTTATTGTTCATGTGCATGAAATAGTACAGCTGAAGTATAACCTGAACTGCGGCCAACAAAAGAATAATCGGCGTAATCAAATATGGTGAAAAGCCGGCGTGGACCACGGTGAATGCAATCAGTGTCAAGAAGATCATCATTGCAAACGTAGTAACCATGCCCTGCATTTCTTTGCTTCTCTTACGTCGCAAATATTCATATTCTGACCTGGTTCTGTTTGTTGCTTCAACATCATGTGCCATATTATCCGATCACTCCCATCAAATAGACTACAGTAAAGATGAATACCCATACTACGTCAATAAAATGCCAGTAAAGAGAGGCTAAATAGAATTTTGGTGCGTTGTACATATTCAAACCACGTTTACCATTTCTCAGCATCAAGGCAATAAACCAGCTAAGTCCGAAAAGAACGTGAGCTCCGTGTGTTCCGACAAGAATATAGAAAGCGGAACTGAAGGCACTATGCGTAAATCCGAATCCTAAATGGACGTAATGGTTAAATTCATAAATCTCCAAGCCAAGGAATGTAGCACCGAGAAGAACGGTAACTCCAAGCCATGCCTGCATCGCTTTGAAGTTATGGTTCTTCATATGGTACATAGCATAAACACTCGTTAATGATGAAGTTAAGAGAATCATCGTCATGATGAAGACGAGCGGCAATTCAAAAAGCTGTGAAGCAGTAAGATCCATTCCGCTTGGCCCTCTGTCTTTAAGTGCAAGATAAGTGGCAAACAAGGAAGCGAATGTTACTGTTTCAGCTGCAAGCAGCAACCAGAAGCCGACAAACTTATTTTTACCTTCCAGCGTTGCTGTCTCCGGATGATCCGGCCATGTCTGAGGGGTATATCTTTTATTGATGTCCATCGGATTCCCCCCTTTTGATATCTTCTAATAATTCTTCTTTCGTTACATAGTAACCAAGATCGTCTTTCAATGAGCGAACGAGCATTGAGCCGAAAGTGATCAGCAGTCCAATAATTAGAACTGCAAGAGCCCAAGGTTTATCGCCATCCAAGTGATACATGGCACCGAAAGATGCAACAAATAATCCAAGCGACATAACAAACGGGATAATTGATCCGTTAGGCATATGGAAATCGCCCAGAGGTTCAGCGAAAGTCATGCCTTTTTTATTGCCTTCCATTTTCTCAATCCAATATGGATCCAAACCACGGACCAAAGGAGTTTGAGCAAAGTTATAATATGGAGGTGGAGATGGCAGTGCCCATTCTAGTGTACGGCCGTCGCCCCATGGGTCATTGCCGACACGAACATTTTTAACTTGCGTGATAACGACGTTCACTAGCAATATGATTACACCGGCTGCCATGAAAATTGCACCGAATGAACTGATTGCGTTGTAAAGGTCCCAGCCCTGGTCACCGACAAACGTGTAAACACGTCTTGGCATACCCATCAGTCCTAGGAAATGCTGAATGAAGAATGTTAAATGGAATCCGATGAAGAACAACCAGAATGTCCATTTACCTAGGCTTTCGCTAAGCATCGTACCGAACATTTTCGGCCAGTACAAATGCGTGCCTGCCAGAAGTCCAAGTACAACACCACCAACGATTACGTAGTGGAAATGCGCTACGATAAAGTAGGAGTCATGTAATTGATAATCCAAAGGAGCGATTGCTTGCATAACCCCTGTAACTCCCCCCGCAGTAAAGGAAGGAATAAATGCTACTGCATAAAGCATCGGAGTCTGGAAGGAGACGCTCCCTCCCCAAATGGTGAGAAGCCAGTTAAATATTTTCACACCGGTCGGAACGGCAATTGCCATGGTTGCAAGAGCAAAGATGGCGTTCGCAGTTGGTCCAAGCCCTACTGTGAACATATGGTGAGCCCATACCATGAAGCCATAGAAACCAATCAGGATTGTCGCGAACACAAGTGCTGAATATCCAAATAGGCGTTTACGAGAGAAAATCGCAAAGATTTCAGAGAAAATACCGAATGCCGGTAAAATCAGGATATAAACTTCAGGGTGACCGAAAATCCAGAACAAATGCTCCCAGATGATCGTGTTACCGCCCATCGTTACATCAAAGAAGTTAGCGCCAAACATACGATCAAATACCATGAAGAAAATACCAACCGTTAATGGCGGGAATGCCAATAAGATCAACGCGGAAGCAACAAAAGTTGTCCATGTGAAGAGCGGCATTCTCATATAAGTCATACCCGGGGCACGCATGTTGATGATCGTGACCAGGAAGTTAATCCCAGCGATCAAGGAACCGAATCCGGATATGGTCAAACCAAGTGCATAAAAATCGATTCCGTGTCCTTCAGAGGCTAAAGCCAATGAAGCATAGTTTGTCCAGCCTGCATCAGGTGCACCACCCATGAACCATGAAAGGTTAAGGAAAATACCACCAAACAGGAATAGCCAAAAACCAAGTGAGTTTAGGAATGGAAATGCTACATCTCGCGCACCGATCTGTAAAGGAACGATGGCGTTCATAAATGCCAGCAGCAAAGGCATGGCAGCAAGGAAAATCATGGTAGTTCCGTGCATAGTCATAACTTCGTTATAAGTGCCGGCACTTAGGAAATCATTTCCGGCTTTCATTAGTTGGACTCGGATCAGCATCGCTTCCACTCCGCCTACCAGGAAGAAAAATCCACCTGATATGAGATAGAGTATGGCGATCTTTTTATGGTCAACTGTTGTTAAGTAGTCCCATATAACAGCACCGAAGCCCTTTTTTTGAGCAGTAGAACTCACAATGTATACCTCCCTTTAATAAGCTTCGATTTTTCTATTCTTCGACAGTCAGGCCCATTAAGTAAGCTGCAAGAGCGTCAAGTTCCTGCTCACTGAAAGGTTCTCCGTCATTCAGAGATTCTGCATCGGGCATTAAGTTGCCCGGCTTGTAAAGCTGTGGATCAGCAATCCAGTTTTTCAAGTTTTCTTCATCATGTTCTAAGTATCCAGCGACTCGGTTGCGATCACCGAAAGTTGCTAAGTTTGGTCCTACTTGTCCGCTAGCTCCGACACCTGAAGTCGCGTGACAAGCGATACAGCTTTGTTCAAAGATTTCTTGGCCTTCTTCAGCCAATGCTCCTTCAACTGGAGCCGGCTCATCTGCCTGCATGTCTGCTACCCACTGGTCGAAATCATCTGAGTTCAAAGATTTAACCTTGAAGTCCATCAATGCGTGGGAAGGTCCACAAAGCTCGGCACATTTGCCATAGAATACGCCATCTTCAAGTTCAGCAGATTCTTGGTCAAAATATAAGTAGAATGTGTTGACGTTTTCAGGATTGACATCCAATTTTCCGCCGATCGACGGAATCCAGAATGAGTGCTTAATATCAGCAGCGATCAAATTGAAGTAAACTCTTTCATCTGTTGGAACAACCAATTCCTGTGCAGTAACGATGCCATGCTCAGGATATTCAAACTCCCACCAGTAAAGTTTACCCGTAACGTTCACAGTCAGGTTTGTCATACCATCTCCCTCTTCAGCCTGCACATCCATCGTGGAGACATCTGCAAGGTCGAAAGTCGAGTAGACTGTCGGAATTGCCAAGATCAGGATTAATACGATCGGAATTGCAGTCCAAAGGAACTCCAATTTCGCGCTTCCCTCAACTTGTTCCGGAATTAAATCTTCACCAAGTTTTGAGCGGCGGAATTTTGTGACTGCCAACACAAAAATAATTGAGACAACAATAATAACAAAAAGCATAACCACAGAAGACAGGATCAATAGATTGAATTGATCTTGAGCAACTCCACCGGCCGGAATCAACGTGGAAATCTCTTCGCGTCCACACCCTGCCAGGAATACGGTCAATGCGGTCATCAGTGCGAACAGACGCCACTTCTTAAGCCCTTTAATCATAGCTTTTCATACCCCTCTTCCATAAAGTGTTTTTGTTTCTGTACCAAATGGCTTTTAAATGAAGACAGCGAATATGATTATCGAAACGAATAAGATAGTCATGTAATTCAGTGAATAAATAAACATTGTCTTCGCCCATTTCAAATCATCGTCCACTTTGAATCCGCGTATCGCTAGCCATAGCCAGCCGACATTCAAAAGGGTCGCCAAAATGATGAAGCCCATTCCAAGTTCCATTAAAAGAAATGGCAAAGGGAATAATAGGATTATCCAGGCAAGCATCGATTTTTTTGTCCGATGAAATCCTTTTACTACCGGAAGCATTGGAATATTTGCAGCCCGGTATTCTTCAGTTCGCTTCATCGCCAGCGCATAAAAATGTGGCGGCTGCCAGATGAACATGATCAGGAATAATGCCCATGCACCCATTCCAAGAGCCGGTTCGACAGCTGCCCAACCGATCAGTGGCGGAATTGCACCTGATATGCTTCCAACGATCGTGTTGCTGACGTGCTTTCTTTTTGACCACATGGAATAGAGAACTACATAAGCCAAAACTCCAGCAATTCCAAGGACACCAGCTGATACGGAAACAGAAAACAGAAATATTTCGCCTATAACAATGAAGGACAAAGCAAGTGCCAATACGGCAGAAGGCTTGAATCTTCCTGTTACTGTCGGTCGTGATTTTTTGCTCGCCATTAAAGGGTCAATATCTGTATCAATGAAATTATTCATCGCTGCAGAACCCGCAATGATCAAAGCAGAACCTGCCATAGTAAAAACAAGAACATCCAGCTCTTGCAGGAAATGTCTGTCCGAAAACTGAAACGCCAGCCACAAACCTGTAAAAACGGTAATGAGGTTCGAATTGACAATACCGATTTTGATCAGTGCTAAAAAGTCTTTCAGAAATGTGGCGGTCTCCGGTATCGGTTGCACGTCCGCAGATAAAGAGCGGCCGTTTGACATATTATCCCCTCCTTTCAAAGTTATAAGCATATTCCGCTAATCCTAACTATATCTAAATTCCGGTGACATTTCTACAGCTAACCGAAATTTCCCGATGATAGCGATGATTTTTATGATATTCGCCTTAGAATACGCTCTCCTTATCATACATCAGAGACTACGTTATTTTAAGATAGAATCGTGATAGTTTTTGAACAGTTTGTGAAGCGGGCGTCGTTTATGTCCAATTCTTGAACCTTTACTAGAATAGGGATTTGCCGTTGTGTTTTACTGTAAGTTTCGATATTATCGAGTATGCAGGTTATATATTATTGGACGTTTATATAGAAAAAAGTGGGTGACATACTTGCGACAAAATATTTTCATCAAATGGTTTGCAGTTGCAGCTACCTTCGGAATGCTTATGATCCTTCTTGGCGGGGCTCTGGTTACTAAAACAGACAGCGGAATGGGATGCGGCAGGAATTGGCCAGATTGCAACGGCAGCTTAATACCAACAGTAATTACCGCAGAAGTACTGATTGAATTCTCACACCGATTGGTCACAGGTGTGGTCGGCATTCTAATTGTGGTCTTGGCCATATGGGCATGGAGAAAGTTCGGACATGTTCGTGAAACTAAATTTTTGGCTGTTATGGCCGTTTTCTTCCTGGTTCTTCAGGCCTTGATTGGAGCCGCACAAGTTTTATGGGGACAAGGCGACTTTATCCTGGCTCTACACTTTGGAATTTCACTCCTCTCATTTGCTTCAGTGCTCCTGCTGACCTTGATCATCTTCGAGGTGGACTTGAAATTCGAAGCAGACCGGCTTCGCATTGGGGATAAGCTGAAGGCACACACCATCGGCGTCTTATTATATTCCTATATAGTTGTCTACACCGGTGCATTGGTGCGCCATACGAATTCCAGTCTGATCTGTTCCGATTGGCCACTGTGTCGAAACGATGAGTTCGCGCTTCCTAACAATATGTACGAATGGATTCAAATGGGTCACCGCTTTGCAGCCGCCTTGATTGTCATCTGGATCGGCTTCATCGCTTGGCATGCGTTTAAGCATTACAAAGACCAACGGGCACTCTACTGGGGATGGATCATTGCATTTGGCATCGTGATGATGCAGGCGACCACGGGCATGCTGGCCGTTCTAACAAATTTAAACCTGGCCGTCGCTTTGCTCCATTCTCTTTTCATCTCATTATTATTTGGACTGTTATGTTATATGGTCCTTCTTGTATCAAGAAGCAGATTCAACGCGAAGAAATAAAAAACAGCTTGTGCAAATTGCACAAGCTGTTTTTTTGTTTCTTATTTCTTCTCCATCTCAATCAGGAGATCTCCTGTGGAGATTCCATCATTGGCAGCTACATGAATTTCTTGGATGATGCCATCGTATGGAGCTTGAACCGTCGTTTCCATCTTCATCGCTTCCGTCACAAGCAAGTGATCTCCGCGCTTCACTTTTTGGCCTTTTGCCGTCACTACTTTCAGCACGGTGCCTGGCATTGTTGCAGCGATATGCGATTTGTTCGTTAAATCTGCTTTTGGTTTGGCTGTACTGTCGGTTTCAACGGTCATATCCTGGACACTGACTTCCCGAGGTTGGCCGTTCAATTCAAAATAGATAATGCGAGTGCCATCTTTTTGAGGCTCTCCGACTGATACCAGCTTGACCATTAACGTCTTGCCTTTTTCAATGACTACTTCGATCTCTTCACCCAAGCGCATCCCATATAGGAATGTGAGCGTATCTAAAACGGATACTTCTCCAAACTGAAGGTTAGTAGTCGTGTATTCATCAAATACTTTTGGATATAGAGCATAAGCTAACACTTCTTGAGTGCTGACCGTCCGCTCCAGCCTTTCAAACAAATGTCTTTTAACTTCATCAAAGTCAGCAGGCTCCAGCAGTTCTCCTGGGCGCACCGTAATAGCTTCTCGGCCTTTCAGGACCACTTGTTGAAGTTCTTTCGGGAAACCGCCATGGGGTTGACCGATATAGCCTTCGAAAAATTCGATGACAGATTCCGGAAAATCAATGGTTTCGCCGCGAGTGAGAACCGTGTTCTCATCCAAATCATTCTGCACCATGAACAAAGCCATGTCGCCCACCACTTTTGATGACGGCGTAACTTTCACTACATCGCCGAAAAGTAAATTGACGCGGGAATACATTGTTTTAACATCTTCCCATCTCGTACCAAGCCCGACCGCTTTAGCTTGCTGTTGAAGATTGCTGTACTGGCCGCCTGGCATTTCGTGTTCATAGATCTCTGCATGCGGACTGTTCATGCCGCTCTCAAAGTCGGAGTAATATTTACGGACATCTTCCCAATAATGGGACAATTTTTCATGAGCTTCGATATCAGCCCGTATGCTGCGTTTGCTGCCATCCATAGCATAATACAATGAATTCGAACTTGGTTGTGACGTTAAGCCCGCCATTGTCCCAAGTGCTGTATCAACAATGTCAACGCCGGCTTCTATCGCTTTGGAGTATTGGTAAATGCCATTGCCGCTAGTGTCGTGTGTATGAAGGTGAATTGGCAAAGATACAGTATCTTTTAATTCAGAAATCAAACGATATGCTGCTTCAGGCTTCAATAAGCCTGCCATATCTTTAATTGCCAGAATATGCGCTCCAGATGCTTCCAATTCTTTTGCCATCTTTTTATAATAATCCACAGTGTATTTATCTCTGCTTGGATCAAGGATATCACCAGCATAGCAAATTGCTGCTTCCGCCACTTTTCCGGATTGCCTTACTTCATCAATTGCCACTTCCATGCCTTTGATCCAGTTCAGGCTGTCGAATATGCGGAACACGTCGATACCTGCATCTGCGGAGGTCTTAATAAACTCCCTGATTACATTATCGGGGTAATTCTTATACCCGACAGCATTGGCGCCGCGGAAAAGCATTTGGAAAAGCACATTCGGTACTTGTTCGCGAAGTTTGATCAGCCGCTGCCAAGGGTCTTCTTTCAGGAATCTGTAGGATACATCAAAGGTTGCCCCGCCCCACATTTCCATGGAAAACAAGTCAGATTGCAGCCTTGCGGTCTCTCTCGCTATTTCATACATGTCGTGTGAGCGAAGCCTGGTTGCCAGGAGTGATTGGTGGGCATCCCGGAACGTGGTATCGGTCAACAACACATCCTTTTGTTCATGAATCCATTTAGCCAACCCGTCCGCTCCAACTGAGTCCAGAATCTGCTTCGTCCCGGCTGGTGGCGGTGATTGCAAGTCGATTTTCGGCTTTCTTGGTGCAGCGTGAACCGGTTTCCGCTTTTTCTCAATTCCCGGGAAACCATTTACCGTGACAGTTCCAATATAACTTAGAAGTTTTGTTCCTCTGTCTTTTCTTACAGGGAATATGAACAGTTCCGGTGTGGAATCAATAAAGCTCGTATCGAACTCACCTTTGATGAAGTTCGGGTGCTTTACAACGTTTTCAAGGAATGGAATGTTGGTTTTGATCCCCCGAATACGGAACTCCTGTAAATTACGATCCATTTTAGCCGCAGCTTCTTCAAAAGTGCCACCCCAAGTGGATACTTTCACGAGCAAAGAATCATAGAATGGCGAAATGACTGCTCCTTGGAAACCATTTCCAGCATCCAGCCGAACTCCGAATCCGCCACTCGAGCGATATACCATAAGCCTTCCAGCATCAGGCATGAAGTCGTTTAACGGGTCTTCGGTCGTTACCCTGGATTGAATAGCAAAACCGAAGAGCGGAATTTTATCTTGTGCTGGAATAGCGATTTCCTTGTCTTCCAAAGAATATCCCCGTGCAATGTTGATCTGAGCATGGACAATATCAATCCCGGTGACCATTTCAGTGATTGTATGCTCCACTTGGATGCGTGGGTTGACTTCAATAAAGTAGAACTCATCATTGGCAACGAGGAACTCAACTGTTCCGGCGTTTATGTAGTTAATATTTCTCATCAGTTTTACTGCAGCATCGCAGATTTCATTCCGCAGTTTTTCATTTAACGAATTGGAAGGGGCGATTTCGACAACTTTTTGATGGCGGCGCTGAATAGAGCAATCCCGCTCATATAGGTGAACAATATTGCCTTTTGCATCCCCTATGATCTGCACTTCAATATGCTTCGGCTTATCAACAAATTTCTCAACATACATCTCGTCAGATCCAAAAGCAGCTTTTGCCTCGGATTTTGCTCTTTCATATGAAGAAGCAAGTTCATCAGCGTTTTTGACGATGCGCATTCCCCGGCCTCCGCCGCCCAAAGAAGCTTTGATCATTAATGGATAGCCTGCCGTCCGACTGAACTCTTCGACTTCTTCCAGGTTTTTAACGGGACCATCTGTTCCAGGGATTACGGGGATTCCTGCTGCGATTGCTTGATTACGTGCTTTTACTTTGTCTCCGAACATATCCAGATGCTGTGAAGTCGGGCCTATGAATGTAATGCCTTCTTCTTCACAGCGCCTTGCGAAGTGGACGTTTTCAGATAAAAAGCCGTAACCGGGATGTATGCCTTCTACCCCTGAGTCCTTAGCAATCCGGATGATATCTTCAATATCCAGATAGGCATCAATCGGTTTCTTGCCTTTACCTACCAAATAAGCTTCGTCCGCTTTGTAACGGTGGAATGATCCACTGTCTTCTTGAGAATAAATGGCGACTGTGGGAATTTTCAGTTCGGTACAAGCGCGGAAAATCCTGATAGCGATTTCTCCACGGTTGGCTACTAATATTTTGTTAATATTTTTCAAACCGTCACACACCCTTTACTTTTTCGATTTTTCGAATTTGTGAAACATGGAAACATTCATTAGAACCCCCATAGCTAAAGATAACAAAATTACAGATGTTCCGCCATAGCTTATAAAAGGAAGTGTCACCCCAGTCAAAGGAATCAGCCCGCTCAATCCTCCAAGGTTTACAAATGTCTGGATGCCGATCATGCTGGCAATCCCTGCTGCGAGCATACGCGCTAATGGATCTGGCGTGGTCATTGCGATGGTCAATCCACGCAAAACGATAAATCCGAGACCTCCAATGACAAACACCACTCCGAAAACACCGAGCTCTTCCGCTATGACCGACATGATAAAATCTGTGTGCGGTTCAGGCAAATAGCCCAATTTTTGAATCGACTGACCTAAGCCGTGGCCACTTAAGCCGCCTGAGCCTATCGCCAAATAGCCATTGACAATCTGCATTCCAAAGCCTAATTCATCTGAAAACGGATTAAAGAAGGCTTCCAGTCTACCCATGCGTTTTTCGGTGAAGATCATATCCTGTGCAAAAAAAGCGAATGGGACAATAAACAATGCCGAGGCCACGGCCACAAGCGCCGCAAGCCTTGAAAAGAACTTAAACGAAATCCCACTGGCAGCCATGACGCAGAGGCCTACAGCTCCGATGATGGCCATCGAACCCAAATCGGGTTCCCGGAAAACCAGGAACAGCACCAAAGTCAAAACCATAACTGGCGGGAATATCGATTCATTGAGTTTATTGATTGTACCCTTTCTGTATTTATTGGAAAAAACACCTGCTAAGTAGAAGATAATCCCTACCTTTGCCACTTCGGATGGCTGGACTGTTACAAAGCCAAGGTCAATCCAGCTTCTTGCACCGCCTGCCACATAACCGACCATATGCACGAGGATTAAACCGGTGAAAATGACACCCAACACCGACATCATCATCCATTTCTTGCTGAAATGCTTGTATGGAAAAAGTGCGCCGGCCAGGAATACCGGGATGGCCAGGAAAAGATGTGTTCTTTGGTTCTTAAAGAAATAGTCGTGGTCATATCCGTAATAATTCGAAGCCCATACCATGCTGGCGCTATAAATCATGACCAGCCCGAACAATACGAGCGCAATATATGTGAATAACAACGGATAATCAAAATGTTTTATGTATCTCTTGATGTATTGTTTCATATCCTATACCTCATTCATTTATCTTATTAGTAAAAAAACTCAAACAGGATCGTTTGAGTTTCGGCGTTACTTATTTGTATATGCCTCATGTAAAATGGAAAGTTTCTTTTCCAATGTGTTCATGATTTCTTTACCGTTCTCTCGTTCAATCAATCCCAATTTAACCGCAAAATCGATTTCTTTGGACAAGCCGTACATCTGGGTATCCAAAACTTCTTCATATAGAGGACACGAAGGCAAAGTCAAATGGTCCATTTGAACTTTGATCAATTGTTCTATTTTTTCAGCGTCAGCCTTGAGAAGTTCCAAAGCTTTTAAATGATAGGTCTGTTCTTGTGTATGCTCCATGAGGACTCCCCCATTAAATGATATTTCTTCTCTTCTAACTTCTTTAAAGTGTATCTTTTAAATACTAAAAATGCAAGCGTGTATCGCCTTGGAATTAATCCCTTTGTTGATTTGCAACAAAACGGTATACTGTTAGAAGAGTGAATAGATGATGGAGGGTTTTGCAATGGAATTTATCATACCTTTTAAAGGTGAAGTCAAATTCAAATTAACTTTGGATCCAACTGTTTGGATTTTCGATGACCGCAAAGTAGACTTGGAAAAGTTCTTTACAGAAGAAAAAATCCAGAAAGACGAACTCGAAGAATATAAACGCGGCATGGGTGAACATTGGTCACGTGAAATCATGGAAGGTGCCACAGTTCCCCCTACCTTGAATTCAGAAAAAAAATATAAGAAGCAGGAAAAGCAGGAAATGTTAACCGGAACATTCGGCATGGTGTTCAAGCCGTTTTTGGAAAACTCCGAGCCCTTGGAGCATGCTTCTCGCGTTGTGTTTGAAACCGCTTCAGGAGAAGTCGGATTTCCACTCGAAGAGGCCAAGCAACTGATTTTGAAATTCAGCCATCAAGGCAAACCGCTTCGGGACGATGGACCCGTCCACATCCTGCTGCCGGATGGATCCAACCAGGATAACCCGATTACTGACATTACAACCATCCGCGTCGAATAGGAGTTGATGAATCATGCGCGTCAAATGTGTAATTTGCGATTCAATTGAAGAGCTTGTGGATGATACGCTGCAGGCTAAACGCCTGAGAAACAGACCGATTCACACTCATATGTGCAAAAGCTGCTACGACAGAATTTCAGAAAAGACAAAAGCCCGTTTGGCGACCGGCAATTTCCGTTTTTATCGAAGTTCCCGGACCATTGAGGATGAATTCTGATGAAGATTCTAAAAGGAATTTGGATTGGTCTTTGGAGCGGCATCATTCTCGGATTTTTAATGA